>CAYQFM010000115.1:739-6730 GCA_964416735.1 uncultured Iamiaceae bacterium
CCGACACGCCGGGGCACCTGCAGTACACGCGCAACATGGTTACCGGATGTTCAACCGCCGATCTGACCCTGGTGCTCGTCGACGTCCGTCACGGTGTGGTGGAACAGTCCAGGCGTCATGCGTTCCTGGCCTCGCTACTGCGGGTGCCACACCTGCTTGTATGCGTGAACAAGATGGACCTTGTCGACTATGACCAGGAAGCGTTCGAGACAGTCAAGAACGACTTCAAGGCTTTTGCCACCAAGCTCGATGTGGCCGACTTGGGATTCATTCCGATTTCTGCGCTAGAGGGCGACAATGTCGTCAGCAGGTCGGCGAACATGGCCTGGTATGAGGGTCCGTCGCTGCTGCATCACCTCGAAGAGGTGTTCATAGCTTCGGATCGCAACCTGATCGATACGCGGTTCCCGGTTCAGTATGTGTTGAGGCCCAAGAGCGATGAGTTTCACGACTACCGGGGATATGCGGGAACCGTTGCCGGTGGTGTTCTGCGCGTCGGCGACGAGGTGATGGTGTTGCCATCAGGGTTCACAACACGGATTGCATCCATCGATACCCCGCAGGGTCCGACACGAGAGGCCTTTGCCCCGATGTCTGTGGCTCTGACCTTGGAAGACGACATCGACATTTCGCGTGGTGACATGATCTGTCGCCGGAACAATCAACCCGACGTCGGCCAGGATGTTGACGCGATGATCTGCTGGATGACCGGGTCGAAGCGGTTGGCTCCCGGTTCCAAGTACGCCATCAAACACACCACCCGGACGGCTCGTGCTCTTGTGAAGACCGTTCACTACCGCCTGGACGTCAACACGCTCAGTCGGGACGATGCCACTGGTGGCCTGGGTTTGAACGAAATCGGACGGGTGAGCCTTCGTACGACGACACCGCTGTTCTTCGACGACTACCGACGCAACCGAACAACCGGCAGCTTCATCCTCATTGATGAGACAACCAATGAAACCGCTGGAGCGGGGATGATTCTGGGGCCGACGCGTTGAGCGATGCTGTCAACGGCGCGTTGGATGACGCGTTGGATGACTCTGCGGATGGAGTTTCGGACAGCGTGGTTTCTGGCAGCGTTGTTTCGAGCAATGTCGTCTGGCACCACACCGATACCGATCGTGCAGCGAGGTGGCGGGTTGACCGGTTCGGGGGAGCGACCGTTTGGTTTACGGGTCTTTCAGGTTCGGGGAAGTCATCAGTAGCGGTGGCGGTGGAACGCATGCTGGTTGAGCAGGGTCGTGGTTGCTACCTGCTCGACGGCGTCAACCTGCGCCACGGATTGAACGGTGACCTTGGTTTCTCGCGGACAGATCGTGAAGAGAACGTGAGGCGCGTGGGCGAGGTCGCACGGCTGTTTGCCGACGCAGGCCTTGTGGCTCTGGTGCCGGTCATCAGCCCGTACGAACAGGGTCGTAACCGGGTTCGCGCTGCCCACGAGGCGGCGGACCTCACCTTCATCGAGGTGTTCATGGACACGCCCCTCGATGAGTGTGAACGACGAGACCCCAAGGGTCTGTATGTAATGGCCCGAGCGGGTGAATTGCCGGGTTTCACCGGAATTGATGATCCCTACGAGCCGCCGGTGTACGCGGAGTTGACGCTCACCCCCGGCGATGGAGACGTCGAGACACTCGCCTCAATCGTGCTCACGCACCTCGTGTAGATCCCCTGCGCTTGCACTCAGTCGCGGACCAGGGGCTTGTAGTGAATGCGATGCGGCTGGTCGGCATCGACGCCGATCTCCTTGCGACGGAACGTCTCGTATTCGCTGAAGTTACCTTCGAACCAGCGCACCTGTGACTCGCCTTCGAACGCCAGAATGTGTGTGGCGATGCGGTCGAGGAACCAGCGGTCGTGGCTGATGATCACCGCGCAACCGGCAAAGCTCTCTAGGCCCTCTTCGAGGGCACGCAGGGTGTCGACGTCGAGGTCGTTGGTGGGTTCGTCCAGCAGTAGGACGTTGCCTCCGCTCTTCAGGATCTTTGCCAGATGCACACGGTTGCGCTCACCACCAGAGAGAACGCCGACCTTCTTCTGCTGGTCGGAGCCCTTGAAGTTGAACGAGGCAACGTAGGCACGACCGTGGATCTCGCGCCCACCCAGCTTGATCAGGTCTGCCCCGTCGGTGATTTCCTCGTAGACGGTGCGCTCCGCATCGAGTGCATCCCGCGACTGGTCGACATAGGCAAGCTGCACGCTCGGGCCAATCTGCAATGTGCCCGTGTCGGGTTCTTCTTGGCCGGCAATCATGTGGAACAGGGTCGTCTTGCCAGCTCCATTCGGGCCAATGACGCCGACGATACCGGCCTTCGGGAGCTTGAAGCTCAGGTCGTCGATGAGCAGACGGTCGCCGTAGCCCTTGGTCAAGTGCTCCGCCTCGATCACCTGGTCGCCGAGGCGATCGCCCGACGGGATGAAGATCTCGAGTCGGTCGGATGACTGCGCTGCGTTCTTCGACTCGTCCAGAAGCTTCTCGTATGCGGCCAAGCGTGCCTTGCCTTTTGCATGGCGAGCCTTGGGCGACATGCGAACCCATTCGAGCTCACGTTCAAGGGTGCGGGCGCGGGCGGACTCGGTCTTTTCCTGGCGACGCAGGCGCTCCTGTTTCTGCTCAAGCCACGAGCTGTAGTTGCCCTCGAAGGGAATCCCTTTGCCGTGGTCCAGTTCGAGGATCCACTTCGCGACGTTGTCCAGGAAGTAACGATCGTGGGTGATGGCCACGATCGTGCCGTGGTAGTCGGCGAGGAAACGCTCCAGCCACGCCACCGACTCGGCGTCGAGGTGGTTGGTGGGTTCGTCGAGCAGTAACAGGTCCGGGCGGGAGAGCAGCAGCCGACACAGAGCAACTCGCCTGCGCTCGCCACCGGAGAGCGTGGTCACGTCCGCTTCGGATGGCGGGAGACGCAGGGCATCCATTGCGATGTCGATTGTGCGTTTGAGATCCCAAGCGCCAGCGGCCTCGATCTTGGCTTCCAGGTCTGCCTGTTGGTTGCCAAGGGCTTCGAAGTCGGCGTCGGGGTCGGCCCAACCGGCCAGAACCTCGTCGTAGCGTTCGAGCAAGGTTGCTGTTTCACCCAACCCGTCCATGACGTTTCCGAGGACGTCCTTGGCGGAATCGAGGGACGGTTCCTGTTCGAGCAGGCCGACACTGAAGCCCGGGGTGAGTCTGGCTTCGCCGGTGTATCCGTCGTCGACCCCGGCCATGATTCCAAGTAGTGACGACTTGCCGGAACCGTTTGCGCCGATGACACCGATCTTTGCGCCGGGGTAGAAGGCGAGCGTTATGTCCTCTAGTACCTGACGGTCCGGCGGGTAGAAACGGCCCACCTTCTGCATGGTGAATATGAACTGGGCACTCATCGGTATCGGTCTTTCTGGGGTGTCGATCTGTGATCGGCGACTGTTTACGAAGTGCTAATTGTCAACGGTCTTCGACGCTGCTGATTTCTTGGCCGCTGTCTTTATTGCGGTTGACGTTTTGGCGGCCGATTTCTTGGTGGTCGACTTCTTGACGGTCGACTTCTTGACGGCCGCTTTCTTGGCTGCTGCTTGCTTTGCAGGCGCCTTCGATGTGGCCGACTTCTCAACGGCGGTCTTCTTGGCCGTTGCTTTCTTGGCGACCGTCGTCTTCTTCACGGGAGCCTTCTTGGCGGGAGCCTTTTTAGGCGTGGTGGTTGTGGTGGTCTCGGTTGCAGCGGTCTTCTTTCCGGCGGTTGTTGCCACAGCCTTTTTCGTAGGTGCCGGCGTTTTGGCGACCGCTTTCTTTGCAACCGCTTTCTTGGCCGCAACTTTCTTGGTGGCCGTTGTCTCGGCCGTTGTCTCGGCCACTGCCTTGGCTGTTGCCTTGGTGGCAGCGGTCTTCTTCGCGGCGGCCGTTGCCGCAGCCTTCTTGGCAGGAGATGCCTTCTTGGCGGCGGTCTTCTTCGCGGCCACCTTTTTTGCAGGTGCCTTTTTTGCAGGTGCTTTCTTGGGGGATGCCTTCTTCACCGCCGCCTTCGCGCCAGAGGCTTTCCCGGCTGTGGGTTGCCCGGATCCCGACCCGCCAGCATGTGGCTGGTCGGCCGGAGTCCTCGCTTGCGAGTTCTCGGCACCCTTGCCGGCGGAGTCTGGAGCGGCGGATATCGGCTGTTGTGTTGCAGGTGCCGGTTGTGCCGACGCAACCAACGCAAGATCGACCCCGCGACGCGGCGGATCGAGGGCGAACAGGACGAATGTTCTCTCTTCGTCCATCTTCACGACGTCCTTCGGCGACCTCGGTGTGGGATCGCCCATCAGGCGCAGTGGCACGTAGCACCGAACACCTTCGACGTCAGCGTATGCACCGTGAGAGGAGAACTCGACGATCTTCCCGGCGACCCTCGACCCGACTGGGTGTGCACCGACGAAATCAAAGAATGGAACAGCGTCGTTGATCGGCGCATCGGATGACTTGTTGTCAGCGCCACCCGATCCGGAACGCACGGGCGTCTGCTTCGATGCCTTCACGTCCGGCTTAGGACCGTTCGTCTTGTCGGCCTTCCTGGATTTGCGACCGTTGGAATCCCGTCCATGGGATCCGGCTGAGTCACCGCGAGATCCCAGCTTTGCCTCGCGGGTCACCTTTCGACTGACGGGTCCACGTACGGGTGTCCGCAGAATGAACACCCATCCCAGGCCGGGGACCGGCTTGCCGCCTATGAGCCGACCTTCATCGAAGAGCCACGGATACTGAGCGTGTAGTTCCTGGAACGAATCGTTCGAGAGAACGGTGGCATCGGCTTTGTCGGCAATCTGGAGGATGAAAGCGTCACCGCGGCCGATGGTCCCCGCCGGCGGCGTGATGAGCTCACCGGCAAGGATCGCCTCTTCGAACTCGGGTCGCTCAGACGGCTCGATCCGGTGTCCAAATGTGGCGTCGACGATCACCACCAGGTTCTCTGTGGGGTGATCTGCAATGAATGCCCTGACGGCTTCATCGAGTTGTCGAAGGCTGGGTGTGGAACGGCCCTCGGTCGCGATGTTGGAGCCGTCGACTATGACGGTGTTTCGAAGCATGAGTTGTGGTTTGTCTCCCGGCCACCACTGACCATGCAGTGCACCGCACCCCCCGCTGGGGCCGGTCGAGCATCGGTGAGAAGGCGGCTTGTCAAGTGAACAGTTCTCAAGTGAACAGTTGTTCGATCAAATCCCGACAAGTCTATGCCGATTCGGTCGACGACCGCGTGAATTGCATACGTGGGGCATAGAAAGAAGGCGATCACTCCACCGAGCGCACTGTCGAGACGGAGTCATCGGGGCCCTTGGAGATCAAACCCCGTTCGTCGGCCCACACGAGCAACGGCGGTAGGACCACAAGTGCGCTCACCAACGCCACGGCGACATTCATGGCGACGACAACCCCAAAACCTCGTAGAAGTGGCAGTGACGAACTGGCAATCACCGCAACTCCCGCAATGGCGGTGAGGCCTGAGACGATGAAGGCGCGGCCTGTGCGTCTGGCGGTGACGTCGATTGCTTCGTGAGGATGCCGACCCCGACGTCGTTCTTCGAGGAATCGCAACAGGATGAGGACGGTGAACTCGGTGCAGACCGCAATGACAATCGGGCCACCGACGGCCGTCATGGGACTCAGCTTCAGGTCGAGGGCAAAGGCGATGAGGTTGGCCATGCCGACGGCAATGAGCACCGGCACGAGCGATACCAGCGACCTCGAGACAGACCGCAGTCGGAGCGAGAGAAACACGAAGACGAGGCCCAGGACGACATAGGTGAGCAGAACCCTGTTTGCCTCGAGGTTCTCCAGGAGGCCTACCCCGACCACCGCGAGCCCGGTAGGAACAGCACGGATCCCGTCGGGGGGTGCGATCTCGTTTCGGATGGCGTTGACCGTCTTGCTGCGCTCTTCGAGGGAGCGGTCGCCGTAGCGGAAGATCAGGTTGTGTGTACCGGCTGCCTTGTTCAACGTCGACTTCTGTATCGCCTCTGGAGCAACCTGATAAGCGGCTT
>CAYQFM010000116.1:0-6708 GCA_964416735.1 uncultured Iamiaceae bacterium
TGTCGCTACTAATCGCTACTTGATGATCTTGGTGACGCGCCCGGCACCCACGGTACGGCCACCCTCACGGATGGCGAAACGCAGGCCTTCTTCCATGGCGATCGGGTGGATGAGCTCCACCTTCATCGTGGTGTTGTCACCGGGCATGCACATCTCGGTGCCTTCGGGCAACTCGATATGGCCGGTGACGTCAGTGGTGCGGAAGTAGAACTGCGGGCGGTAGTTGGAGAAGAAGGGCTTGTGACGGCCACCTTCTTCCTTGGTGAGCACGTAGACCTGGCCCTCGAACTCGGTGTGAGGGGTGATCGACCCGGGCTTTGCCAGCACCTGGCCACGCTCGACTTCTTCTTTCTTGGTACCACGCAGCAGTGCGCCGATGTTGTCGCCCGCGCGACCCTCGTCGAGGATCTTGCGGAACATCTCGACACCGGTACAGGTGGTCTTCTGTGTGGGCTTGATACCGACGATCTCGATCTCGTCGCCGGTGTTGAGGATCCCCTGCTCGACGCGACCGGTCACAACGGTTCCACGACCGGTGATGGTGAAGACATCCTCGATTGGCATCAAGAAGGGCTTGTCGGTGTCGCGTTCGGGCTGTGGGATGTAGGAGTCGACAGCTTCCATCAACTCGAGGATCTGTGCGGCTGCATCAGCATCGCCTTCGAGAGCCTTGAGAGCGGAGATCTTGACAACGGGAACGTCGTCGCCGGGGAACTCGTACTCGTTGAGAAGTTCACGTACCTCGAGTTCGACGAGGTCGAGGAGTTCTTCGTCGTCGACCATGTCGACTTTGTTGAGTGCCACGACAATTGCGGGCACACCGACCTGACGGGCAAGCAGCACGTGCTCGCGGGTCTGGGGCATGGGACCGTCAGCAGCCGAGACCACCAGAATTGCACCGTCGACCTGAGCCGCACCGGTGATCATGTTCTTGATGTAGTCGGCGTGACCGGGCATGTCGACGTGTGCGTAGTGACGGTTGGCCGTCTCGTACTCGACGTGGCTGATGTTGATGGTGATACCGCGTTCGCGCTCTTCGGGTGCCTTGTCGATGTCCGCGAACTCGGTGAACGAGGTCGAAGCGGGGTTCGCATCCGAGAGCACCTTGGTGATGGCCGCGGTGGTGGTCGTCTTCCCGTGGTCGATGTGACCCATGGTTCCCACGTTCAGATGGGGCTTGGTGCGTTCGAACTTCTCTCGTGCCATCTTGCTGCCTTTCTCGGTCGATCCTGTCAGGCCTGATCTGTCATGTTCCGGTTCGGAGGTTCCGAATCCCCTGCTGCCGTGTTTCGGAGTTGTACTGTGTGTCGGAGTTCTACTGCGTCGTTGAGTTTTACTGTGGCGGCGGTCAGACTCGAACTGACGACCTCTCGATTATGAGCCGAGCGCTCTCACCAACTGAGCTACGCCGCCTGATTTCAAAGGCCGGAACCCATACAGGCTTCCCGTCCCCATGTTTGAAACAGGTTGTTCGAGCCCCCTGTCAGAATCGAACTGACGACCTTTTCCTTACCATGGAAACGCTCTGCCGACTGAGCTAAGGGGGCAAACGGTGACGCGCACCGATAGCGGGACGTGACATCTTGCCACGGAAGGACCCGTTCGCCCAAGCCGAATACGGTGACCACCTGACGGCTGTGCTGAAGGCTGTGTTGACGGCTGTGCTGACAGTTCTCCTTGCAATTTGTGGCGAACCGCTGCGCATAGGTCATTTCACCTATGAATATGGGCCATTCGACTCAAGTTGAAGCCGTATCGAGTCGATCCTCTGATCGTGCATTTCGAACGATTGACCATAGAAGCCCAGAACACCGAGTTCTCCCTTGACCTCGACCGTCACATGACCGTGATCGCAGGGGTCGGGCCTCTTGAGCGTGACGGGTTGATAAACGAACTGATCGGAGCCTTGGACCGGGGTCGGCCCGGGGTACACATCGACCTCGGTTCCGACGCCGGTACCCGCTTCACCATTTCCAGGCCCGTGGACGGGCCTCACAGGGTTACCGACGTGGACAACGCCCTGGACGTGACGAACTCGTTCACGGTAGGCGCAGGGAAGGTGAACCTCCTCGAGCGTTCCGGTTTGGCACTCGAATCAGCCAGGTCCGCCATCCGGATGACCGCTGGCGACCTGACCACACGCTCTCAGTCAGAGGAGCGGATTCTCACCCTCGCACAGGTCAACCAAGCCCGGCTGTGGGATGTTGCCACCAAGGTCAAGGAGCGTGAGGCCAAGCTGAACGAGGCCGCTGCCGAACTGGCGAATGATCCCGACGACGTCAACGTGCTTGCGGAGATCGAGCAGCGTCACAACGAAGCCGACGACGCCGAAGAACGTCATGAGAAAGCGCGAAGCATCAGTCTGCTCGTCGGCGTGAACCTCACCGTCATGGCGATTCCTCTGACAATGATCTGGGGGTTCGCAGCAGCCGTTCCCGCTCTAGTGGGTGCGCTTGGCCTGACCATCTGGTCGGCGGTTCACTGGCAAAGAGCGGAACGAGCACGAAAGAACGAACTGAATGCTCTGGGTGCAGCGGGAGCCGAGTCGTACATCAGCTTCCAAATCAGCCGAGTGAACGGTCTGCTGGCCGACGACCGCCAACGCCGTGAAGCCATGCGACTTGCCGAGTACCACCGCGCCGCACTCAGTGAGTGGCACGTCCTAGCGGGTGACGTCTCGGTGGACTGGGCAATTGCGCATACCACCGAGATCAAACGCGCCGCTTCCCGCTTGCGCGATACGGTGCCGACCGGCAACACCATGGCTTCGAAGATGAGTGAGATCGAAGGAGTCGAGGCTGACCTCACCCACGGACTCCAACAGCGCCTCGCCATGCTTCGCACACTCGGTGCGGGCGGTGAGAGTTTTCCGCTGCTGTTGGACGAGCCGTTCGCGTCGGTACCGCCCGAGGTGATACCACGCCTGATGCACCGGCTGATGGAAGCAGCGACGCATCAACAGGTCATCATTCTCACCGCCGACGATGCAATTGCCGACTGGGCACGGGTGGCGCCCACGACCCAGGTCAAACTCATCGAGCCCACCACAACAAGCCACCGGAGTCACACCTCCACACCAAACCGCACCCACTTCCGCCGTATCGGTGTCGCCTGACATTCACCCGACCCTTCACCCAAGGTCGATCAGACTGACCCAATGATCGCAAGCTCATGGGGTCAGTCTGATGTTGCGACAGGTTCCGTGCGGTCGAGGCGCTAACTTGCCTACGGTGCACATCCGACTTGCCCGGGTCTCGGATGCCGAGGCAATAAGGCAGATCTACAACGCTGAGGTAACCGGATCGACCGTCACCTCCGACATGGTCCCCCGGACTCTCGCAGACCAGGAAGAATGGTTGTTGGCGCGCTCCGGAGCTCACGGGGTTCTCGTCGCCGTAGACGGTGACGATGTGATCGGCTTTGCTTCACTGTCCACCTACCGCGGCAGACCCGCCTACGCCACAACCGTCGAAGACTCCGTGTATGTACACGGCGAGCACCGCGGCAAAGGTGCTGGCAAGCTATTACTCGAAGCCCTGATTGAATTGGCCACCAGTCACGGGTTTCACACGATCGTGGCCAGAATCGTCGGTGGTTCCGAATCGTCGATAGCACTTCACCGCTCAGTCGGGTTCGAGATGATCGGCACCGAACGCGAAGTCGGGCGCAAGTTCAACCGTTGGCTTGACGTAGTTCTGATGCAGCGGATGCTCTAGTTCCGCTACCGACAACGTTTGCGATCAGTGGAGTACGGGCTTCAGGATCACCTCGAACGGTGAGGTGATCCAGCCAGACCCACACGTCGCCAAGAGGACCGGAGAGAGCCCCTATCCAAGCGGCCTCTGATGCACAGGCATCTCGGTTGAATCAAAGCCATGGTCAGTGACCACAGCATCCGCTTCATACGCTCGCCTGACTCTGCCAACCGCACTGGCGATGCCGATGGGAACCAATACCGGCTCGAAATAACCCAGCTTTGGATAGCGGTACAACTTGTCGATCTCGTCCAAGACCATTCGCGCGACGCGGTACGGATCATCGATATAGCCGCGCATGCCCGTGAAACCGGGGATTCCCGCCACCTGAAGCCCGGGCTGCTTGAATCGCAGCGTTGCAATCGTCCGACGCGTGGCGGGAGCGAAAGGTACGGCAACGACCGACCGCAATTCGATGCCCCGTTTGGCCAACTCCGCCCAACCGAAGTCGATGTTCTCACCCGTGTGACCCGCGTGAGGTTCCACGATGATTGCCGAGTCAGGCACACCGGCGGCTACCAACTCGTGATGAAAACCCTCCGCCTCGGTTGAGAAATGATCCACCTTGGCCCTGCTCCCCCCGGAAACAAGGACCAGCGGTGCGACTTTGTCGTGATACAAGCGGGCGGCGGTCTGGGCAGTCTTGAGGTTCGCATTGCCGAAACAGAAGATCAGGTCGCTGGATCTGGTCGGCTCTTCAACGGCCAGAAAGTTCCAGATCGCCACCAGGTCGTCGATCACGTACAGACACACTAGCCAGCGATCCATTTCGTTCTCCCGTATATGATCCGACGACCTGGCCGCTTCCGGTCATCGTCCGCGCGCGGGTCCACCAGAGCGCCTCAGAGGAGAACGACACAATCGAAGTTCAGGATCACATCGACTCATTCACGTCAACGGTTTCCGGAAGAAGTGTCGCCGTCGAGGCGTTGGGAAGGACCCCGGGCCTGTGGGGTTCCGCGGAGACGACCCCACGCCCGGCTGCCAGCACCATCAAGCTCCCGATTGCCATGACAATGCTGCGGAGTCGATCGACAAGCGCCCCTCTTTCCGCCCGGATTGCGATTCGCGACATCCCCGGGTCGCGCTACCGATCACTGATTGATGTTCTGGAACCAGGCACAACACTCTCAATCCATGAAATCTGCATGTTGGCGCTCGCAACGAGCGACAACCGGCTGGCCGACTTCCTCGTAGGACTCATTGACCGCAAGGAGTTCGCCTCCCTTCTCCGACACACCGGTTGTTCCCAAACACATTTGGAAGTGGGATTCTCAGATGACGATCTGGACAACCATGCCCGGGACAACACCACCAGCGCTTCAGACATGGTGCGCTTTGTCAAAGAAATCCTCACATCGACCGATCTGGCCGATCTCATGGAGGCCATGGGTCGGTGTGTCCAGGGAACGAGAATCACGGCGAGGCTGAGTCCAATGCTCCAGACGGGGCACAAGACCGGGAGCCTCGACGGTGTCTGCAACGACGTCGGATTTGCCTCGGACGGAACGACCACGATGATCATGGCGTTCCTCTGCTCCGAGGAAACGGACAACATGACCACGAGCTTTGAAATTGCCGATTGTGCCCGGAGAATCTGGATTGCCCACACCGGAATCATCCCGGAAGAAATCCGGGTGATCTCCACATGATGGTGAGTGCAACCGCCCTGGAAAACCGGGTCTCGATCAGCTTCGAATCAGACGGGAGTCCGCCTCAAATCGGTGGCGCATCTTGGGAACTCCCCAACGGGATTCACCCGAGAGGAGTCCGACTGGGAAATGCCTGTGCGATCACAGCGCTGATCCCTGCCATGGCCAGGAATACCACGATCAAGATCGGCGATCACCCCGTTGATTCGGGGTTGCTGGACAATCTCCACACCGCACAGGAAGTCTGGTCGACCTGGGCGAAGGCAAAACAGCGTCGCACTGGAATCAGATCCACGTATCATCAGGTTCCGATAGCTGCGGAAAGCCACTCAGAAGAGATCGGCAGCACTGTGCCACGGGGTACAGCGTTGATGTTCAGTGCCGGAGTGGACTCCTTCTACTCGGCGCTCACCTATCGCAAACCGATCGACGCCTTCATATTTGTTCACGGACTCGACGTAAAGCTCGACGATCCCCTCCGAGACGAGGTTGCAACGCATGTCCGCAGGGCGGCGGCGGAACTCGGTGTTCGCCTGATCGAAGTCGAAACAAACGCGAGGTCACTCACCGACCCGATTGTGCCCTGGGAGGACACCCATGGCGCAGCACTTGCAGCCGTGGCACACCTGATGGGTGACGAGTTCGCACGGTTCGTTATCCCTGCGACACACACATACGACAACCTCTACCCTCTCGGGTCACATCCCGTCCTCGACCCTCTCTGGGGGTCATCCGATATCGAGTTCATTCATCACGGTTGCGAAGCTGATCGGGTGGCCAAGCTCAAGGCCATATCTGGATCACCCGTGGCCTGCCGGTGGCTGCGCGTCTGTCCCCGATATGACGGAGGGTCCGAGAACTGTGGCCGTTGTGAGAAATGCCTCCGGACCATGGCGGGAATACGTCTTGCCGGGGTCGGCGGAGCCATCTCCTCGCTACCGGAGTTGACGGGGATCCTGTCGCTCTGGAACGTTGCCACTGTTCGGGCCAAGGGACGTGCCACGACGTGGTACGACTATCTTTCGATAACTCGTTCCGAAGCCCCTGACACGGCGCTCCGGCTCGCAATCAAGGCGGCATTGGCCCGCCACTACATTCGCACCACACGGACCCGGCTCCGCCAGCATCGAAACCGTTGAATCACAGGTCGCACAATCTGCCTATCGCGGGGGTGTTCAATGCAGATCCTTCTTGCCACTCGTTCGCTCACCATGCCGGGTGGATCGGAGACCTACCTCGAAACCGTTGCGGTCGAACTGGCCCAACTGGGCCATGAGATCATTGCATATTCGCCACTACTA
>CAYQFM010000117.1:0-3829 GCA_964416735.1 uncultured Iamiaceae bacterium
GTTGCTGTGGCCCAAGTCAATACCGCCGATGAAGCCACCGTGGCATTGCTGTCAGAATCCTCGGGCCTACCCGTACCGATCGTGTCGTCGGTGATTCCCAGACTGAACCTCGAGGTGGTGCCCGGAGCGGACGCTCGTGAGGAACTCGAACGGTTCTACACGGAACTGATGACATTCAATCCGGACATTGTCGGCGGCAAGCTTCCCGATGATGGTTTCTACCTGGCAGACCCCAGGTAGGGCAGTCATCCAAGCAGAAGCAACACGGCAGACGGGTCCAACGGGATTGTCCGCAAAGGGATTGTCCGCAAAGGGATCACCCACCATGGATTCGACCAGAGAGGCGCCGGGTACCGCGACCCGGCGCCTCAAGGTCAACCCGGTGACCCTGTTCGGATCTCTGATCGGGGTAGCTCTGCTTCTGGGCGTTTGGGCCTTCTTTTCGCAGAATCAGCCCGAACTGATCCTCCCATCCCCCACCCAGACGTGGAACTCGCTGGTGAAGCTCTGGCGCAAGGGGGTGGTTGGTCCTGCCCTCGGTCAGACGGTCTCCAACGCTCTGATTGGGATCGCCCTTGCATTCGTTGTCGGGGCAATTTGGGGGGCACTCACTGGTGCATCCCGGTGGTTCTCGGCGATCACCCAGCCATTGCTGTCAGCACTGATGGCAATCCCACCGGTTCTGTTGGTAGCGCTCGGCGTGGTCTGGTTGGGCCCGAACACCTCGGTGACACGCCTTGTCGTGGTTCTGGTCGCACTCCCCCTCATCGTCACCGCCATCCAGGAGTCGGTGCGTGACGTGAACAGCGACCTGATCGAAATGGCACGCTCATTCGAGTTGAGCCGATGGGCGACGATCCGCCACGTTGTACTTCCAAGCGTCGTGTCTCCTGTCCTCGCCGCAACATCGGTTACCGTCGGCCAAGCTCTCAGGGTTGTCGTGATGGCAGAGTTGCTCTCGGGTTCCAATGGCGTTGGCGCTCAGGTGGCTCTTGCCCGCACGAATCTCCAAACGGCGGATCTCTTCGCCTGGACAATCCTGTTGATCCTCGCCGTGATCATCGTCGAGACCGTTGTCATTCGTCCGACAACCAACCACCTTCTTCGCTGGCGCAAACCCGCTCAGTGAGTCGAATGAGTTGGTTCAACCTGTCGGTGGAGCGCTTCAACACCGGCGCCTCTTTGGAAATCGAAGAGGCTGCTGTTGGATCCGGGCTCAGGATAAAGACACTGCTTCATAGCGTCGGTTGACCGTCATACGCTTCAGGCCCGAGCAGAGTGATTGCCTCGATGGTGCGGGCATATGACGCAGCGTTGGTCGTTGGGTCGGCCGGACGTATCACGTAACCGGGCCTGTCGACATAGGTGGGCGTGTACGCACTGGATGCAGCCCTGAACACACCGGGGCTCTCCTCCACCACGTCGAAACGTATGATCACGCCGTCCTGGGTGCCAGCGGGTAGGCGCCCGAACCCTGATTGATTGGAAAGGAAGTTGCCCAAGCCATAGGCAACGTACTTCCCACCGATCTTCTCGACCGGCTGGACCACATGGACATGATGGCCGATGATCAAGTCGACATCGGGTGAGGCCAGCAGCGCCGCCGCCAACGAACGCTGCTGCTCCGTGGGTTGACGTTGATACTCGTTGCCCCACTGCACACTCACGATCACGAACTCAGCGCCCGCGGCTCGAGCTACCGCGGCATCTGCAAGCATCTTTTCCTGATCGATGATGTTGACCGACCACGGGGCATTCGTAGGGATTGGGATTCCATTGGCGCCATAGGTGTATGAGAGCTGTGCAACCTGAACCCCGGCAATGGTCATGATGTTGGGGGTATCCGCTTCGAGCTGCGACCGGGCGGTTCCCGTGTGAGCAAGACCAACAGCATCAAGGTGGTCGAGGGTCGCTGTGATCCCGGCAACGCCCCTGTCAAGCGAGTGATTTGAGGCTGTCGAACACGTGTCGTAACCAGCCGCAGCAGCGGCCATTGCAATTTCGTGAGGGGCATTGAACATCGGGTATCCCGATATGTCCGTGTCGTCACGCGACAGTGGAGTCTCCATATGACAGACGGCGATGTCGGGATCTGTGAGGAGACCGCGTACGGCATCGAACATGGGGTCGAAGCTGTACCCGGAGCCGCCATTCACCTTTGCTCGCTGCGCCACCGCAGTGTGAATCAACAGATCCCCGGTGGCAACGATACTGAATGACCTAAGCGGGCGAGGCTGAACCGTCGTTGTCTCCAAAGGCGCAGGTGTCACCTGCTGTGTTACCTGGGTACTGCCCGACCAAGACGTTTGATGCGGAAGGTCTCGATCATCTCCGGTTGGAGTGATGCGCACGCAAGAAGCAAACAGGACAACAAGGAGTGCCGACCCAACCACGGACGCCTTGTGGCCGAAGGAGGTCGCATGTGCAGCTTCCACAAAGAAGATTATGGGGCCAGGTACCCAAGAATCGGGGGATCCACCAAGTGGCACCGGAAGTCAACGGCAACGCCGGCACAGCGGTCCCTTGCTGGTCCGTTCCATGTCAATACCGTTCCGCCTTGATTCCAGAGACAGCCGCCGAACAGACCTGTAGCACTTGATGAATTGGTAATTTGGTTCAACTGAAAGCGAAGGATTTCACGTGCCCAATCGCAGCCGAATCACCAGCTTCACCAACGACGGATTGACCTTCGATGTGACCGACGTAGGGCCACTCGATGGTGAGGTAGTGATCTGCCTTCATGGTTTCCCACAGCCCGCTTCATCCTGGGACAAGGTGTCGCAGCAACTGACCGACAGCGGCTTCCGGGTTCTCGCCCCAACCCAACGCGGATACAGCCATGACGCGCGTCCGGAGCGTCGTCGTGACTACACCATCGACAAGCTCGCCGGTGACGTGGTGGCGCTGATAAATGCTTCGGGCGCTGATCGTGTGCATCTGGTCGGACACGACTGGGGTGCGGCCGTGGTCTGGCAGGTCGCCAACATGTATCCGGACCGACTGGCATCGATTGTGCCAGTTTCCACCCCCCATCCCCGTGCACTCGGCCAGTCGATGCTCCGCAGCGGCCAACTCCTGCGGTCGTGGTACATGGTCACGTTCCAACTTCCGTGGCTACCGGAGAAGGGGCTCTCCCTGTCGAACAAGGAGCGGGCAACGAAAACCTTCATCAAAGACGGGCTGACGGAGAATGCGGCCGCCGCCGCAGCGGACCTGCTCACCGACCCCAGTGCTGTCCCCGGGATGATCGGGTGGTACAGGGCCTTACCTCTAGCAGGCAAGAAGTACTGCGGGTCGATCGATGTTCCTTGCGTCTACATCTGGGGCGACCGTGACCACTACTTGGGTCGATGGGCTGCCGAGAAGACCGTCAACTGGGTTACCGGTCCCTACCGATTCATCGAAATTCCCGAAGGCACCCACTGGCTCCCCGACTCTCATCCCGATCAGATCGCCGACGCCATCAGAGAGATCGCATCAGAACATCCGACCCGGTGAAGAAGGATGCCGTATAGGGATCCCCACTATCACGCCGCATATGTCTTGTATATGTTTTGCATACTTCCCGTATGACGCAAACCTTGAGCTTTCGAGCCGACAACTCACTGACCGAGGAACTCGACTTTGCAGCAGCCGAAGCGGGATTGTGTTGTCTCCTTCGACAGCCTCCACACGCTACCCAGATTGACGTTCCGCCGACGCGTTGCGACACTGCGCCCGACGCGCCTCGACGAGGTTTGCGACCGCCTCGCCGACGCACTCGGTTGCGGTGGCCGTTGAAGCGAGGCAACTGCTACAGCACTTGCAGAACCACTATTGGCAGGCAATT
>CAYQFM010000117.1:3839-6707 GCA_964416735.1 uncultured Iamiaceae bacterium
AATTCCGGTACCGATCACCAATCTTGCATGGGTCGTCACGAGGTCGGTCATGGCGCTGTGCTCACAGCAACTCGATCGGGCACTTGATGCCTTGCGCGTTCGCCAGGCGAGTGTCGGTCGTGAGCAGAGACGTCTTATTTCTCAGTTGTACTATTCAGTCGCTGACGCAACCGACGGCTGAGTCGAATGAATCATCTTGGCCAATGAGCGGAACAATTATTGAAACATCATTATCACGACGTCGATAATCATGGTGGCGCCCTCCGTTGATCAAGGGCCACCTCGCGTTGTGAAAGGTCCAGATGAAGATCTCAATTTCTCCCCGACGAATTGGTTCGGCCCTGCTTCCGGTGGTGATGGTCGCCGTGCTGGCCGTGTCTTGTGGGTCGAATGAGCGGAGTTCATCGGACGAAATCGGCATGCCTATGGATCGACAGAGTTCGCTTGAGGCGCCTGTGGTGTACGACGGAAGTTCGAAGCTTGACAGCACCAAACGAGACAACCTGGGCTCAGAGGATAACCCGGTGCCTGTAGAATGGATTTTCGGCCCCACTTTGCAAATGTCGGCTGGCGTGCTCAGGATCCACACGGAAAACCTGTGCGCCACCCCTTGGATCTCAGCAAGACTTGAGGAGTTCTCGTATCGCGGAACCACCGGTCGTTCGGCACTGATCTGGGCATACCACCCCGACATGCCCTTCGTATACCAAGGTGGGAGCTACCAAAACCTGTTGATCTGCGCGCAGTCCACAGTCGGAATCTGGCCCAACACACAGGGGCCGGGTGGTAATGGGATGTCCCTGTCGTGTCCGTCAAACAGTATTTCGGTTACGAGGGGAACCGGCGGTGCGTTCTTTTCGTACAAGGACGGATCGAGAGCGAGCAACGTATCCCAGGTTCGCGGTGGATACGGAACTGGTACCGACGGGTTGTGGAACTACAAGTTCCACAACTACAACTCCAGTGGGGATGTCTTCGCAACCATTTGGGCCCTCTGCTGAGTTAGGCCCGGCAACTCCGATACAGCAACTCCGATACAGCAACTCCGACAAAGTAACGACGTCCGAATGCCAGGACTGTCGTCGCATCGGATCGGCCACGGGCCTTGAAATGCCCGCCTGCCATTTGTGTCCCGGCCCGGAGACTGGTGTGCTGGTGCGGTTGCCCGGATCAGTCGCCGGGAACCTGCAGCACATGGGAGAGGGCGCTTGATTGGAATCATCGACTATCAGGGCGGAAATCCCCAGAGCGTGATGAACTGCCTTCGTGGCCTCGGGTTTGAATCCCGTCGGACGGCTGACCCCCGGGAGTTGGACTCCTTCGACGCTTTGATTCTGCCCGGTGTCGGTGCAGCGGACTCGACAATGGCTTCGTTGGCAGAAATCGGCATGATCGACGCACTCGAAAAGGTGGTTGTCGGCTCACAACGACCCTTCCTTGGAATCTGCATCGGTATGCAGATTCTCTTCGAGCACAGCAACGAGGGCTCGGGTGGAGCGTGTCTTGGTTGGCTGGCGGGTCGGGTCGGCCGATTCGACACCCCGGGATTACGGGTGCCCCAGATGGGATGGAATCAGGTCATCGCTTCACCGGGATCCGAAATTCTCGACGTCGCCGAGGTGGAGTACTTCTACTTCGTCAATTCCTATCGCGTCGAGTGCGACAATCCCGACGATGAGATCGGCACGACGACCTACGGGGTCCCTTTCCCCTCGGCGGTTCGCAGAGGTCACATCTTCGGAGTCCAGTTTCACGCCGAAAAGAGCAGTGGTCCCGGCCTTCGGGTGATCAAGAGATTCGCCCAGTTCGCGGGGGTGGCGTCATGATCAACCGCCGGATCGTCGCGTGTCTCGATGTCGTCGATCGAAACGTCACCAAGGCGGTGCAGTTCCAGGACAACATCGAGGTCGGCTCCGCCTCCGACATCATGCACTCGCTGTATCTCGATGGAATCGACGAAATCGTCTACTACGACATCATGGCCACCACAGAGGGTCGATCGGTCGACACCGGGTTGCTCGCCGACATCGCTGATCGTGTCTACATACCGGTCACCGTCGGCGGTGGGATCTCGAGCGTCGACGACATGACCGCGGCGCTCGACGCGGGTGCGGAGAAGATAAGCATCGACAGCGCCGCTGTCAGAAACCCGTCGATCGTCACCCAGGGCGCCGAGGCGTTCGGTAGTCAGTGCATCGTGTTGAGCACGCAGGTGAAACATGTGGGTGTGAGCGATTCGTTTCCGTCGGGATACGAGGTGTTCGTCAACGGTGCCCGAACCGCCACCGGAATGGATGCACTCGAGTGGGTCAAACGAGGTGAAGACCTCGGAGCGGGCGAAATCGTCGTGAACAGCATCGACCGCGACGGAACCCAGTCCGGTTTCGACCTCGACATCACCGCTCTGGTGGCGTCGAATACGAACGTACCGGTGATCGCTTCGGGAGGGGCCGGCCAACTCGACCACCTCGAGGATGTCTTCACGAACACCGGAGCAACTGCTGCCATCGTCAGTTCTCTGTTGTATTCGCCCCGGCGCGCCGACAACGTCCCGGTTGCCGAGATGAAGCGCTACCTGCTTGCCCACGGCATTCAGGTTCGACCACACGAGCCCGGCCTCGATCCGTCACGGGTGGTCGTCTGACGCGGCAGGTTGCCGACCTCAGGGCCAACTGGTCCTGTACTACAAACACCCTGTACCAAACCCCGAGCGATTCAGTCGTCGGCTGACGAGACCCGCATCCGCCACCTGATCGATGCCGCCGAAACTGCATGGTATTCATCACTGAACGAGCTCGGGACGGTCTGGTCACCGAGGATCTTCCACGACTACTGGAGCTACTGAAGTCCTACGGAGAACCAGTTTGA
>CAYQFM010000118.1:0-6667 GCA_964416735.1 uncultured Iamiaceae bacterium
GACGACCTCCTCGCCATCACGAACTTCGGACAGAAGTCGCTCGACGAGGTGATCGAGAAACTCAACGAGCGCGGACTGTCGCTCTCACGTCGGGACTGATCGAACATGCCAGCAACACCTCGCAAGTCACGCCGCTTTGGTGGCGACGCCGCTCACCAGCGGCTCATGATGGCCAACCTCGCCGCGTCGCTCTTTGCGGCCGAGGGCATTGTCACCACTCTCGCCAAGGCCAAGGCTCTTCGGCCTGTTGCCGAGAAGCTCATCACCAAGGCCAAGGCCGGTGATGTCCATGCCCAGCGTCAGGTGGTTGCATTCCTCGGAGACAAGGAAATGGCCACCAAGCTGTTCAACGACATCGCACCCCGGTACGAGGACCGGCCCGGTGGTTACACCCGAATTCTCAAGCTCGGACCCCGTCACGGTGACAATGCGCCGATGGCGAAGATCGAACTGGTCTGACAAGGCGAGGGAATCCGTCGCGAAGGGACCCGTCCGACGTGACCCTCTTCGACGATCTTCCCGAGACACAACCTGATGTCCCGCTTGGCGCTGAGTTTGTAGCGCCTGATTTCGTCGCGCCTGAGGTGGCCCTCAGTCGGGTGAAACTGACCGTCGCCTACGACGGATCGCCTTTCCACGGGTTCGCCGCCAATCCAGGTGTCATAACGGTCGCCGGAGAACTCACCGAGGCCATCGAGCGTGTATTGCGCCATCCGGTGACCCTCACCTGTGCGGGGCGTACCGACAAGGGCGTCCACGCGCATGGTCAGGTGATCAGCTTCGACGCCCCGACCGAAGGTTTGGATCCGAAAAAACTGCAACACGCGGTAAACGGTCTTTGTGGTCCACGAATTGTCATTCGGACGGCGGTCGTTGTTGATTCCAATTTCGACGCGCGGTTCTCTGCTCGCTCACGGCTCTACCGCTACACCGTCTTGAATAGCCCGTTACCGGACCCCTTCCTTGCCCAGACGACTTGGTGGGTGAGCCAGCCGTTGGATCTGCGGGCGATGAGGCTCGCCGCGGATCCCTTGATCGGCGAACACGACTTCTCTTCGTTCTGTCGACGACCAAAGGATCCACAAGGTGCAGAGAAGTCGCTGGTGCGACGTGTCATCGATGCCCATTGGAACGAGGTGGAAGTGGACGTTGTAGAAGATCTGGACAAGGTAGAAGACCTGGACGAGGTGGGATTGCACGTTCTGCGGTTTGAGATAGAGGCCACAGCGTTCTGCCACCAGATGGTCCGCAGTATCACCGGAACTCTTGTGGACGTGGGACTCGGCCGTCTGCGGGCAGGTGATGTCTCTGGCATTCTGAGGGCGCGTGACCGTTCAGCGGCCGGTACTGTTGCGCCGCCCCACGGTCTGTGCCTCTACAGGGTGAACTACTGAGACTTGTCGATGGTTATTGCACCCATGAGTCAGATATGTCGCATAACCGAGGCCGAGTTGCCCCCGGTTTCGATGGGTCGTATCGTTGTCATTCGCCCTTGGGCGCCACGTGCGCTCGGGTTATCCCTTCTGCCTGAGACCTGAGGTCTGCACGTGCCCACCTATTCACCCACTGCCAGCGAGATCGACCGCGCTTGGTTCGTCATCGATGCCGAAGGGCTTGTTCTCGGCCGACTGGCCACTGAGGTCGCCAGCCGTCTCCGTGGCAAGCACAAGCCAACCTTCGCACCCCACATGGACATGGGCGACCACATCGTGGTGGTCAACGCCGCAAAGGTGGTTCTCACCTCGGACAAGGGCGACAAGCTCCGCGTGTATCGCCACTCGGGTTACCCGGGCGGTCTGCGTAGCCAGACTTACGGACAGCTACTGGCTGACAAGCCGGAAGAAGCGGTGCGACGGGCCGTCCGAGGCATGCTGCCGAAGAACCGTCTGGGACGCCAGATGATCCGCAAACTGAAGGTCTATGCGGGTCCCACGCACCCACACGCTGCGCAGCAGCCTCAAACTCTTGAACTCGACCGGGCACGCGCCCGAAGCTGAAGACCGAACGGGGACAGCGACCAATGACCAAGCCACTGGCACAGCGGACAGGACGGCGTAAGCGGGCAATCGCCCGCGTGCGGATCCGTGAAGGTTCCGGCATCATCACCGTCAACGGCCGAGCGGTCGACGACTACTTCCCCTCCGAAGCTCACCGGATGGTCCTCACCGAGCCACTTCGGCTCACCGAGCGTGCAGAGGCCTACGACGTGGATGCAACCCTCGACGGGGGTGGCGTTTCTGGCCAGGCGGGTGCGCTGCGCCACGGAATTGCCCGTGCGCTGTCCGAGGTTGAGCCTGAACTGCGGACCGAACTGAAGCGTGCCGGTTTCCTTACGCGTGACGATCGCAAGAAGGAAAGCAAGAAGTACGGCCTGAAGAAGGCCCGGAAGGCGCCTCAGTACTCGAAGCGCTGATCCTGCGGTCCGTGTCTGCATGACACTCCGGTTCGGTACGGATGGCGTCCGCGGTCCAGCGGACGAGTTAACAGACTACCTCGTTGCCTCCTTGGGCCGTGCGGCAGCGCGCGTGCTGGGAGGGCCGCTGTTCGTGATCGGTCGTGACACCAGGGCCTCCGGACCGAGAATCGCAGAAGCACTCGCATCGGGAATCAATTCCGAAGGGGTCGGAACCGAGTTGGTGGGTGTTGTTCCGACGCCGTGTGTTGCATGGATTTCACAGACAAGTGGAATTCCTGGCGCGGTCATTTCAGCGTCCCACAACCCGTATCTTGACAACGGGATCAAGTTCTTTGCACCCGGTGGCCTGAAACTCTCCGACGAGGTGGAAGAACGCCTCGAGGAGGTGCTCGATGCGGTACTCGCCGGGACGATCTCCGAAGCGGACGGCGGTCCCGATACTTTCGTCCCACCTGATTCGTCTCCAGCCAAAGGCCCGCCGGTTGCCGGTGTCGACGACTGGTCGCATCACCTCGTCGAATCACTCGAGGGCCGCCGTCTCGACGGAATGAAGTTGGTCATCGACTGCGCCAACGGAGCGGCAAGCGCGGTTGCACCGTCGGTCCTCGGCGAACTCGGCGCCGCGGTTGAAGTCCTCCATGCTGAACCCGATGGCCTCAACATCAACCGCCGGTGTGGTTCAACCCATCCCGAAGACCTGGCAGCAGCGGTGGTGCGCTCGGGCGCACACCTGGGCCTTGCGTTCGACGGCGATGCAGACCGGGTTCTGGCGGTGGATGAGCTAGGCAATCTGGTTGATGGCGACCACATGATTGCAATGTGTGCTCTCGACATGCGGTACAGGGGTTGTCTGGCGCTGGACACCGTGGTCGTGACCGTTATGACGAACTTGGGTTTCCGTCTCGCAATGACACAAGCGGGTATTGATGTAGTTGAGACCCGGGTGGGTGACCGCTACGTGTTGGAGGCCCTTGAGGAGGGTGGTTTCAGTCTGGGTGGAGAGCAGTCGGGCCACGTGATCTTCCGTGAGCTGGCCACGACAGGCGATGGACTGCTGACGGGGTTGCAACTTGTCGATCTGGTGGCCCGGTCCCAACGACCGCTGTCTGAATTGGCGGCTGAAGCCATGACCCGACTTCCTCAGACGCTTGTCAACGTGGAGGTGGACCGGAAAGGCCTGGATGTCACCGACCTCATCGCCACTGAACTTGCCGAGGTTGAAGCCGAGTTGGGCGACCGTGGCAGGGTTCTGGTTCGCCCCAGTGGTACCGAACCCCTGGTGCGCGTGATGGTCGAGGCCGAATCTGCAGATGTGGCCGACGCGATGGCGGATCGTCTCGTGTCCGCAGTGCGCGGGGTTGCCGGGAAGTAGACTCACAGAGTTCAGTTCACGCCCCTCCGACTCGGATCGGGCAATTTCATCGGGCAATTTCATCGGGCAATTTCGGTTGAGGAGCAGCCAGGACGATGTGCGGCATCATCGCCGTCGTGCGTAGGCGAAGCGAGCGCACACCACCATCGAGTGACGATCTGGTGGGACCCATCGAGTCCGCCAGTGACCTGCTGACTTCCGAGATCCTGAACCGGAGCGGCGCCCAATCTGCCGATGGTGCCAACAGAGCCGACGTCGTGACCGTCCTGAACAGTGCCGCCGCCAGTCTCGGTTCGGTCGATGCGCTGTTGATGGCGGTTCCCGGCGTGCAGGCCCTCGTCGAGGACTCGGTCACGCTGGAGTCCATCGAGGCCCTGATGGTTGATGTGAACGGCCGCATTGCGAACATCGAGCGTGCCCTCGAGGATGGAGTTGGCTTAGAAGGTAAGGACAGGGAAGCCCTCAACGAGGCTCTGGGGCGGGTCAAGGATTCTGCTTGGGCGATCAGCCGGGATCGCATCCGCACCGCTCGAGCCGTGCGCGAGTTCGTCGGGACCGAGGTGGAGCGCTCGGCGGTGGAGGTGTACACGTCAATACAGCAGGCGCTCTCGGCCATTGACCGCCTTGAAGTGCGCGGTCGGGATTCAGCCGGCCTCCACATCCTCGTTCGTGGCCACGGTCTCGACGTCGCCTCGCCGGGCGTTCAGGCAGCGCTGGCGGAGCGTTCGGCGGATCCGCTATTCGAGTCGCTGTCGGTGCGAGTGTCGGGTGACTGTCTCGGTTTCGTGTACAAGGCTGCCGCTGAGATCGGTGAGCTGGGCGACAACACCCGGGCTTTGCGTGAGGCAATCGGTTCCGATGACCTGTTGCGGCGGGCCGTGGTTGCCGACAGCGCCGAAGCAGTCGTGATTGGCCATACCCGTTGGGCCAGCGTCGGCATCATCTCGCAACCCAATGCGCATCCGCTCGATTCCGGAGAGCCCGACTTGCCCGAAGGCCCGTACGTCACCGCTGTGCTCAACGGTGACGTCGACAACTTCGCGGACCTGAAGGCATCCGAAGGTCTTCGCATAGACCCTGAGATAACGACCGACGCAAAGGTGATTCCCACCCTCGCCTCACGAGCCATGGCTGCCGGGGAGCAACCGGTGGAAGCTTTTCGTGAGACGATCAACATGCTCGAGGGGTCGGTCGCCATTGCAGCAAGTTCCGCAACCATCCCGGGAGACCTCCTGCTGGGCGTCCGTGGTAGTGGGCAGGCACTCTACGTAGGTCTGACCGATGACGCGTACATCGTCGCCAGCGAGCCCTACGGGGTGATCGAGGTTGCCGGGCGGTACTTGCGCATGGATGGTGAGACGCAGTCTGATCCCACCAACCCCGCCACGCGTGGCCAGTTGATTTGCTTGTCCGGCGACGGGTCGGGGACCGTCGAAGGAATCACTCGATGGGCGTATGACGGGTCTTCGATCCCGGTCGATGACGGCGAATTGGCAACGGCTGAGATCACCACCCGTGACATAGACCGCGGCGACCATCCCCATTACCTGCTGAAGGAAATCAGTGAGGCTCCGCTGTCGTTCCGTAAGACGCTCGGCGGGAAGCTGATCTCGATCGACGGCAAGCTCGATGTCCGTCTGGGCGAAGACACTCTCCCGGTCGGTGTCCGTCAACATCTGCGAAGTGGTGCGGTGAGGCGCGTGCTCGTCATTGGCCAGGGAACAGCGTCTGTTGCCGGTCAGAGTCTCGCCGGTGCGTTGGCACTGGCAGCGCCGTGGTCAAAGCTGGAGGTCACCGCCATTCCGGCCACGGAACTGTCGGGCTTTTCCCTTGAGTCAGACATGAGCGACACACTCGTCGTCGCCATATCCCAATCGGGAACCACCACTGACACCAACAGGACTGTGGATCTGGTGCGGGCCCGCGGGGCATCGGTGATCGCAATTGTGAACCGACGCGGAAGTGATCTGACCGACAAGGCAGATGGCGTGCTGTACACCTCGGACGGCCGTGACGTGGAGATGAGCGTGGCGTCCACGAAGGCGTTCTATTCGCAGATCGCGGCATGCTTCCTGCTTGCATTTGCAATCTCCACCGAGCTCGGTGCGGACCGCCAGATCAGCGGAGGTCCGCCCTCGCTCAGTAGCGACCGCGCCGAGGTGCTAACCGAGCTGCGGCGTCTTCCCGAACTCATGGAGCAGACGCTTGGCCTGCGACCACAGATCGCACATGCGGCGCAGCGCTTTGCCCCATCCCGGCGCTACTGGGCCATTGTCGGCAACGGCGTAAACCGGATCGCCGCCCAGGAAGTAAGGATCAAACTCTCCGAGCTCTGCTACAAGTCGATCGCTTGTGACACCACCGAAGACAAGAAACACATCGACCTGTCGTCCGAGCCCATGATTCTGGTCTGCGCGGCAGGTTTATCCGGATCCACGGCCGATGACGTGGCCAAGGAAGTCGCTATCTTCAGAGCCCACAAGGCGGCTCCCATCGTCATCGCAACCGAAGGGGAGGAGCGCTTCGGTGCCGCTCTGCAGGCGATTTTGGTGCCCAGAACCCATCCGGGCCTCGCCTTTGTTCTCTCTGCCATGGCAGGACATCTCTTCGGATACGAAGCTGCCCTGGCCATCGATGCGCAGGCCAGGCCATTGCGCGAGGCGCGCGCTGCAATCGAGGACGTCGTGTCAGCTTCGCGTGATGAAGGCGACACAGACGAGATCCTCGAGTTGTTGGCACCAAGGATCACACCTCTTGCCGGAAGGTTCTTCGACGGACTTCGCGGTGGCGAGTACGACGGCCACTTGGAAGCCAGCGCGGCGGTGCGGCTGGTGTCTCTCTTGCGATACGGGATGGGAGCGGTGCCGCTCGAGTCATAC
>CAYQFM010000119.1:0-6661 GCA_964416735.1 uncultured Iamiaceae bacterium
GTGAAACCTCGGCCTTCGTTGAGCGGTGCTCTGCGCGGTGCAGATTTGGACGGTGAGCACGGGGTTCTGCCGAGGGTGAAACCTCGGCCTTCGTTGAGCGGTGGCTAATCCTCGCTGGTCGAGGGGCTGGCAAAACGGTTCTGCCGAGGGTGAAACCTCGGCCTTCGTTGAGCGGACGGCGACGCTGGACATGATCACGGGGGCGATCGGGAGGTTCTGCCGAGGGTGAAACCTCGGCCTTCGTTGAGCGCGGTAGCGAGACAGCCATGATCGTCTCAGCGAGCTACGGTTCTGCCGAGGGTGAAACCTCGGCCTTCGTTGAGCGAGCGACTTCTTCATCACGAACAAGCTGGCGATCCTTGGGTTCTGCCGAGGGTGAAACCTCGGCCTTCGTTGAGCGTGATTGGCCGCCCGGGCGCAGGCAAAAGTTATTATCTCGGTTCTGCCGAGGGTGAAACCTCGGCCTTCGTTGAGCGCTCCCCACGCCCGAAGTCGTCGGCTTTGCCGCCAGGATGCTGGCGAACACCGAGAAGATGAAGCCGTACGCGACCAGCATGAAGTTGGATTTCGAAGCGGGTCGACCTCTCGAACTCCAGTCCATGTACGACGCGCCGCTTGCTGTCGCTGCGGATCTCGAGGTTCCGGTTCCGAAGCTCTCCATGTTGGCTGCTCAACTGCACTTTCTGGACGCTCGTAACCGCAGGCGGCTGACAACGTAACCTGGAAGCGACGTACCAGGTGGCTGTCACGCAAGTGACAGGAAGAGCTTCTCCAGCTTCTTGATGTCCACGTTGTCGGGGCCGCCCTCGGTCAGACACTGCTGGAGGCCGCTCGACACCAGGGCGTAGCCGGCCCGGCTGATCGCCTTGTTGACGGCGGCGAGTTGGGTCAGGGCATCGTCACAAGCGGCGCCGTCCTCGAGCATCCGGATGACCGATGTCAGGTGCCCGTTTGCCCGCTTGAGCCGCGTGATGACCGCCTTGATCTCCTGTGGATCCAGTTGCATCGGTTGAGGCCTTTCTGTCCCGTGGTCTGCCGACACCTCTTGTGCGCACACGCTACTGATCATCCAACAAGAACAGCCGTAGGTTGCGAAGATATCCCCCAGGGGGGATATAGTACCGAACTGTCACTATCCCCCTAGGGGGATAGTGACAACGATACCGGAACGTGGTTGCCGATGAGGGAGATGACCGGATGGCACTGACCACTGTCGATTCAGAGAAGACCGACGAACGCTCAACCCGGAGCCGGAATGATGGTTGCGTCAACGGGTCCGTTGTGCGTTCGGGGGATGATTCGGCCCTGAGGGCACTCATGGCGCGCTCGGGGCCCCTCGGACGTCTCGGTGTCCGGGTCACCAACCACCGTCGACTCGTCGCGATGATCTGGGTGGTTCTCATTGTCGGCTTCGGGTTCTTCGCTCCGCGGGTGGAACACGAACTGTCGGGAGCCGGATGGCAGGCCAACGGTTCCGAATCTGTTCAGGTGAGAGAACTCGCACAACAACATTTCGGTGGGAACGCGAGCCACGCCATCCAGGTGGTCGTGCACTCCAACAGCGGACCCCTGAATGAAGGCGACGGACCTGAAGTCATCTCGAGGGTCACTGAAAAGCTGGAAACGGACGGCCGGATCTCGATGGTCTTACCTCCGATGTCGGGGATGACCCTCTCTCAGGACGGTTCCACAGGAATCGTCCTGGCCGGTGCTGGCGTGGACACCAACGAGATGGTCAAGGTGGCTACCGACCTGAAGGATCAGCTTCAAGATCTCTCCACCGACGATGTGCAGGTGAATCCCACGGGATCGTCGCTGCTGTGGTCGGACTTCAACGAGGCGAATCTGGACGCCATGCTCGACGCCGAGATGAAGTCATGGCCGCTGACCCTGGGGATTCTGGTCCTGGCGTTCGGCGCACTGGTGGCCGCCGGTCTACCGCTGCTGCTCACCCTTGCCGCCCTTGTGGCAACTGCTGGCTCGCTCGTGTTGATCAACTCGTTCATGCCGGTGTCGATCTGGGCAATGAACTTCGCCATGATGTTCTCGCTCGCACTCGGTATCGACTACGCCCTCTTCATGGTCGTGCGCTACCGCAGTGCGCGGATGGGCCGTTGCGAAACTGCACGTGAAGCCGTTGCCGAGACAATGGACACGGCGGGAAAGGCAGTGTTGCTGTCAGGGTTGACCGTGTTGATCTCGTTGTCGGCCGTGATGCTTGTTCCTTCCCCGTCGTTCCGTTCTATGGCCGGTGGAATCATGCTCTCGGTCATCTTCGTATTGGCCGCTTCGCTCACGTTGTTGCCCCTGGTGTTGTTCAAGCTGGACATGCGGATCAACCGTCTGGCGCTGCCATGGGTGAAGACCGGTGAACATCGCTCGCCGCGCTTCGAAGCCTGGGGTGAGCGTCTGTGGAAGCGTCCCGCACTCTGGGGCCTCGGCTCGCTTGCCATCCTGATTCTCCTTGCCGCGCCCGTGCTGGGTCTGAGGACCTCGATGCCCTCGATCAAGGTGTTGCCCGAAGACGCGAGTGCACGTCTGGGCTACGACCAAGTGAAAGCGGCATTCGGTCCGGGTGCGCCCGGGATGCTCCAGGTCATTGCGCCCGAAGCTGAAAGTGCGCAAGCGGTCGAGGTGTTGAGTGCCGACCCGGGCGTGATGTTCGTCATGCCGGCGCAGAAGGCACCCGATGGCGCCGAGTTACGGATGATCCAGGCAATGCCCTCGGTTGATCCGTCCGACCCGGCACTTTCTGACACGGTCGACCGACTGCGTGACGACCTGCCAGACGGCGTTCTGGTCGGCGGCGCGGCGGTGGAGAACTTTGATCTCAAGGCGCAGATCGACGCCTCTACGCCCGTTGTGATCGGCGTAGTTCTGGTACTCGGGTTCCTGCTTCTTCTGTTCGCTCTCCAAGCGCCGCTCATTTCATTGTTGGGAACGCTGGTCAGCCTCCTTTCGACAGCCGCCGCTTTCGGTGTTGCCCGGCTGATCTTCCAGGATGGCAACATGGCCGAGATCTTGAATTTTGAGTCCCAGGGCTTCCTTGACGCCTGGGCGCCCGTGTTCTTCTTCGCCATGATCTTCGCCATTGCCATGGACTACACGGTGTTCCTCCTCGCTTCGGCGAAGGAGCACTGGGAACGAACCGGTGATGCCCATGATGCAATGGTGGGTTCAGTTGCACACTCGGGCAGGGTCATCTTTGCAGCAGGCGCTGTGATGGTGGCGGTGTTCTTCACGTTCGCGCTCTCGGAACCGCTACCGCCCAAGGAGATGGGCCTGATTCTGGGAATCGCTGTCCTGCTCGATGCGTTCATCGTCCGGCTGATCCTGCTTCCCGTCATCCTGAGGGTCACGGGTCGGGCTGCTTGGGCGAGCCCGGCATGGCTCCGTCGTATTCTGCCCAAGGTCACCTTCGCCCACGAGTGAACGACCAGAGTGGGAAGTAGCACCGACGAACGAAGTAGCACCGACGAACAAGGAGCGAATTGGTGATGAGCGGAAACGACCAAGGCGTTGATGGTCCCAGTCCCAACGCGGCTTACGGAAAGGGCGCCCTTGCGGCAATGTCGCCGCTGCACCGTGACCTCAAGGCGGTGATTCCCGATGTGTATGCAGGCTTTGCTGAGCTGTCGAAGGCAGCGATGGCCGAGGGTGTTCTGAATCAGAAGACCAAGGAACTCATTGCTCTGGCAATTGCGGTGGTAAAGGGTTGTGACGGTTGTATCGCTTCGCATGCACGGGGAGCGGCACGAATGGGAGCTTCACGACAAGAAGCGGCCGAGGCCATTGGCGTGACGTTTCTGATGAACGGAGGCCCCGGCACGACGTATGGGGCACGCGCTTTTGAGGCGTTTTGCGAGTTTGCCGAAATGTACGAATCCAGAAAGCACTGACGACTCCGCCGATACTGACGAATGCGTCACGATGCCATCGACCCTGCGCAACATGCTTTGGGCCACCGCGGGGTTATCGTGAATTGGTCGTTGTAGGCCGTGTCAGCTGCTCGGCAACCGACTTGGCCAACTGGTCAACGTGATTTCTGACAGGTCCGATTCGAGGAGACCCAAGTGTGTTCACCCGTGCGGTGTAGAACCTGTGGCAAGACAACCTGGTCGGGGTGTGGTGCGCATGTGGCACAACTCCGAGCGAGGGTGCCAGCCGACCAGTGGTGCGAGGGCCATCCGAAACAAGAGCGTGCGGACGGGTCGCAGACAGGCGGTCTGCTCTCGCGCATCCGCCGTCGGCAGTAGAAGTAGAAGGTCGGTAGAGGGCGGTTCTGATGATTCGATCTAGAAGCACTTCAACCGGCGGCAACTGACCGTGGGATTGCTCACGGCGGATACGCCGCGAGACACGCGCATTGCGTGGTTCTTTGTAACCGGTCAGTTCGTGCTGTTGGTGCTGATCATCATGTTGCCGGGTGGCAATGCGTGGTCGGTACCTACATGGCTGGATCGGGTGGCCTTCGTACTCGAGTTGATCGGCGCGATCGCACTGGTGGCTGGGGTTGTGAACCTGGGTCGGTCGCTGACACCACTGCCCACACCGGTCGACCACGGAGAGCTTCGGGTCAGTGGCCTCTACCGGTTTGTGCGTCACCCCATCTACGCGGGTATCAACGCCCTGGCTGTCGGGGTGACGATCCGATCGGCCAGTTGGTGGGTGGCTGCGGCGACTCTGAGCCTGATCGTGTGGTTCATGGCCAAGGCCCGCTTCGAAGAGCTTCACCTGCGTCGCCGCTATCCCGAGTACGCGGCATACGCCGCCAAGACCCCGAGGTTCGTGCCCTTCTGGCCATTCGGTTGAAGTTGAAGCGTGAGGACTCGGGTACTTGCGACAACCCTTGAATTGGACCAACCCATCACGAATCTGAGCTCGCTGCTGTTTGATAGACCATTGGAGCAACCGAACGGGGGAGGTTTGGATGAGGCGGTTCTTTGATGACGAGGGAATGAACTTCGCGGTCCTGATCAGCTTGGGGTCCGCATACGCAAACATCTCTGATGTTGGCGAGACCTTGGCCACCATCGAGCGGATACCCGAGGGCGACGGTGAAGCGTGGGTGACCGAATGGACAGCTACCGCTGACAGTCTCAGGAATCAGGCCGAGGAGTCTTTGGCCGGTGGGCACCGGGTGTCGGCAAGATCGCGTTTGTTGCGTGCATCGACCTATTACGACCATGCCTCTTCGATGTCGCCCGGAAGTAGTGACCCGTCTCGCTTCACGTCACTTTGGGAACGCCACCGTGATTGCTGGGATCGTGCGATCGAACTATTCGAGACGCCGGTGGAGCACATCGAGATCCCGTATGAGGGCACGACGCTTTCCGGATACTTCTTCAAGCCGGATGCGAGTTACTCACCTCGGCCCACGGTCATTTTGAACAATGGAAGTGACGGTCCTGTCAGCGCGCAGTGGAGCATGGGTGGCCGTGCGGCGGTAATGCGTGGTTGGAACGCTGTCACCTTCGATGGGCCAGGTGAAGGAGCGGCGTTGCACCGCCAAGGTATGTATTTCCGCCATGACTGGGAGCATGTTGTTTCGCCGGTTGTTGACTACATCGTCGAGCGGAGTGACGTCGACCCAGACCGCATCGCCCTGCAGGGCGTCAGCCAAGGAGGATATTGGGCGCCACGCGCGGCCGCCTTCGAACACCGGATTGCAGCTTTGGTGGCTGACCCCGGCGTGATGCGCGTGGCTGCTTCGTGGGAATCACATATCCCCCCCGAGATGGTGGCGATGCTCGACGAGGGCAACAGCGAAGAATTCAACGCCATCATGGACATGAACCCTGATGAGCACTCGAAGCAACTCTTGGCTTGGCGCACCGCGCCCTATGGAGTCGACACGGTGTTCGATGCCTACATGGCTGCCCGTCTGCAGACACTTGATTCCGAGACGGTGGCCGAGATCCGCTGCCCGACCCTCATCCTCGACCCCGACCATGAGCAGTTCTGGCCAGGTCAGTCGCAACAGATGTTTGATGCACTCACCTGCGAGAAGCGCATCGAACGCTTCACGGTGGCAGAAGGCGCCGACTGGCATTGCGAACCGGCTGCTCAGAGTCTGCGCGATGAGCGGGTGTTCGATTTTCTCGAAGACGTGTTTTCTTGAGTTCGCAATAGATCTGAATGGAGTCGATGGTGACAGCAACAGCTGAGTTCTGGTTCGACCCTCTGTGTCCTTGGGCGTGGATGACCTCGCGTTGGATGTTGGAGGTCACGCGTGTGCGTGATGTGCAGGTCGACTGGCACGTCATGTGTCTGGCGTATCTCAATCGTGACAAGGACGTGCCCGAGAAGTATCGGGAACTGGTGGAGAAGGGTTGGGGACCGCTACGCGTGATCATGGCGGCTCGCTCTCGTCACGGCGAAGAAATCGTGCTTCCGTTGTATTCGGCAATGGGAAATCACCGTCATGTCTTGGCCACCGACAGTTTTGATGACGTGATTGAGCGTGCACTGGCCGACTGTGGGCTTGAGCCTGAACTGATGTCAGCCAAGGATTCCGATGAGTTCGACGAACAGATAATCGCCGAGCACACTCGTGCAATCGATCTTGTTGGCAACGAGGTGGGTACGCCGGTTATTGCCGTCGAAGGCGTGGCGTTCTTCGGCCCCGTGGTGACCCCGGCACCGAAAGGTGAGGCGGCCG
>CAYQFM010000120.1:0-6640 GCA_964416735.1 uncultured Iamiaceae bacterium
GGTCAGCGGCCCGTCATGGATCACTTCCGGCCAATGGTGCCGGATTGTGCAGGGCTAACGGTCCAGAGGGGGAATGCGCTATCGTGCGATCCACGCAACGGGCGTATGGCTCAGATGGTTAGAGCGCTGCCTTCACACGGCAGAGGTCACAGGTTCGAGTCCTGTTACGCCCACCACAAAACCCCAGGTCATGAACTTGCCAGCGGAGTACTCGGCATGACGACGAGAACTCAGGTGACTTGATGGTTGCCCCCGAAGATCAATCGGCACCACACAACGAAGTCGTCCAAGGATTAGTCGAACGCTTCCCCGACACGCTCAATCAGGGGATTATCAATTGGCTCAGCGATCGATCTTCGGCCCACAGTGACCTTGTTGAGCGGTTGTACGAAGTCACCGCGCATCTGGATGTCGTCAGGTGGTCACCTGACGGTGATTTTCCATTCGTCGTCGTTGCGACCAGGTCCGGGCTGATCGTGGGGGTGGCCGAGGGGATGCGTGAGCTGATCGTGCGTCAATCCGCGGGCGTGTTCGGGCCTGATGATGGTCGGCCAGTACTCGACATTGGACCGAACTGGCGAGCGTTCCGCGCCTTTCTCGCCGACGAACCCGGCGGGGTGACCGTCGAGAAACTGCGGCGACGTTTCGAACGGGCAATTGAAGAAGCCAATTGATCCTCGTGGCGCCCCCGGAGGCGTCATTGGAGTCGGTGATGCCAATAGTGTGGCCCACGTCGTTCGTGCGCGTATGCGACGATCACGATGTCTCCTTCGGTCACGAAGTAGACCACCCGGTAGGGGAAAACGTTGACCCGAAGTTGCCGAACCGAGGGTTTGCGTGCCCAACCCGGAAGAACTGGTGCCGAGTGCGGCCATGCAGCGATCTGCTCGATTGCCATGTCGATAGCGTCAAGGAAATCGCTTCCAAGTCCCGCTTCGCGGTCGTCATGCCAGAAGGCAGCTTCGCGGAGTTCTTGGAGCGCTGCTGGATGCTCGCGTTTTTCCAAACTCACCTGTGACGTGCGGACAATTCGTCACGCAACCGTGCATGTGACTTGGCCAGGTCTACGAGTTCGACATCGCCGCACTCGATTTCACCGACCCGTTTGTCAATTTCACTTGCCCATGCCGAATCAACCGCGTCTTGGGGCAAGTCAGCGTCCGAGCTGTCCAAGCTCTGCAAACCACGATGAATCACCGCGGCACGTTCGCTCTGGTCGAGCGCGAGGAGTGCTTCCTCAACTTGCGCACCGGTCAGTGACATGTTCCAAGGCTACACCCCCCAGCGGGATCCCGGCCTGGCTTCCGCGGAACGGCACACGATCGGACCGACGACCCGCCAGGTGCCGTTGCCGCGCTCACATCTCGCTCACATTGGTCGGTGTAACCGGGGACGTGCGCGGTGCTTCGCGGTAACGTGCGGACAGTGCTGTCGCCTCAAAATCCCAGGTCAGATCGCCAAGACCCGAGAATCGTTGGGTTTGGCGATTGGCTTGCTGATGCCTTCACACGGCAGAGGTCCCAGGTTCGAGTCCTGTTACGCCCACCAAAAAAACTCTGGGGAGAGTGATTGCCAGGCGCGATAGCCCCTCCCGGCGGACCCGGCTTGCGTTGCGCCAGCGAGAATCTGCAGCGCATCGGACCGCGTGTCAACTCATTCAGACACTGCCAAGAACGCATTCTGCCTCGGGGAAGTTTCCGGGTGCTATCAGTGTGATCGAGTGCTAGCATCGATGGCGTGAAACAGGTGCTGCTGCGAGTCCCCGACGAACTTCACGCTCGGCTCACTTCACGTGCAGCCCGGGAGGGTCGAAGCGTCAATCGAACCGCAACCGATATTCTCGATGCCGCCGTCGACGCCGACGACGGCGATCGACGAGAGCGCCTGGTTGCTCGGGCCGCAGCGCTTGGCATCCTCCGAAGCGGTCATGGGCCAGTCGTCGAGGGGACCAGACGGCAACGACTCATTCGATCCACGGGGGGCACCGGCCCGATCATTGACCGCCTCATCGCGGAAGAACGCGATCGCCTGTGATCGCCTATGTCGATTCGTCGGTCCTTGCGCGTGCCTACCTCATGGACGAGGAAGGGCATGCCGAGGCAGTTGCGTTGCTGGATGATACTGGCGCGGCTCTTGTCACGGGCACATGGACGAGGATTGAGGTGTCGGGTGCGCTGGTCCGTGCGGCGCGCTCGGGTCGTGGTGACGAGTCGGGCCTCCTCGACATGCTCGATGGCGACCTTGGAGCCGATGGACCGGTGAGCGTCGTCGACGCCGATCAAGGTCAGGTGGAAGCCACGGCTCTGGAGTTGGTGCGCTCATTCGCGATTCGGGCCATGGACGCGTGGCATCTTGCCGTTGCCGACCTCACACTCCGAGCGTTGGCCGAACCCAGCGAGACACTTGGATTCGCCACCCGCGACTCCGCGCAGGCTGCGGTGGCGGCAACACTCGGGTTCACGCTGATCTGAAGTGTCCATTCCCAGCGATGCTTGAAGGCACATGGGAAAGCCTGCGAGCAACATCTCGACCTCGTCTTCGGGGGAGACGGCCTGGGCGATGGTTATCGAGTCGCTGTGAGGCTTACTTGGGATGACGCGAGAACGTCGATCCCGGCAATTGGTCGTCACCGGTCTCTGCCATCCACGTTGACGAGTCGACGCGCACGGTGGCATCTGGCAATTTGCCTTTTGGTGCGTACACAGCCGCGGACGCGCACGTCACTCCCTCGACGGTGAGTTTCCGGCCTCTGAGTGCCCAGGTCCCATCGCAAGTCAGCGTTTCCTGATTGCCGGTTGGGTCCCAGACTGTCAGTGTCGTCGAATCGTCCTTTCGAAGCGTGATTTGCTTCAGGCCACTCCATGTGAGCGCAACAGCGTCGGAGCACTGCCCGATACAGGGACTCACGGGTGCGAACTGGCTGCCATACCATGTGTCGGTTAAACTTTCTCGCGCCGAAAGTGGTGGAGACAAGGTGCCGTGGCCTGTGAGTCGGCTCAGCGCGTGTTCGAAGATGAGGCTCATGTCGGGCGTCGGCGGGGGCAGTGTGGTCGGTGGAACGCAGTCGGCCGACACACACTGGTATATCGGAGCTCCACCGGTTTCCGTGAGGATCATCACGATGAGGCTGCCCCTACGAACCAGGGTGGGCTCGACCTCAGACGCCTCGCCGTTGCTAACTCCCACGCAGGCGTCGCCAAGGTCACATGAATGTAATCGGGCGGTCGATGAACCACCGTCGGAATTGTCCTCATCATCGGCGGCGCTCTTTGGGCAGACCTGCCAGAACGGTGACACCGCGGCATCCGCGGGAGTTCCGGCTTTGGGCATCCAGCGCTGCGCGGCCGCTGGGGTTGAAAAGGCCAGAACTGTCTCTGTGATCGAGGTGTACGTTCCCCCAGCGAACGACAATTCGGCGTAGCCGAGGTAGGTCGGTGAAGGGAGCGAGCCCATGCATGCTGGATTCCCGAGCAGTAACCATGCTGGCTGCACTGCCCCATCTTCCCGACTGGCCACGCAGCCACCCCCTTTTGCCTTTGCGAGGCCGACGATTGCGCAGTCGATCGAATTGCGATCTCCATAGGTGCGCGTGGCGTCCCCAACTGCGCCGGGAACGTCTGCGGCGGTCAGCAGGTTGTCCGCACTGAGACTTGCTGGGTTCAAGGCCGTCGAAGCTGCGGTCCTCGAATCACCGGGATTATCTCCAGACCGCGTGAAGGAACCGGTGGCAATCACCGCGATAACCACGATGACTACGACCAGCCCCGCCCCGACAAGCCATGGCCCCTTGCGGTGTCCCGATAGGGCAGGAGCTGCCACAGGGCGAGGTGACTGCACAGTTGCTGGCGGGGCGATGGCACGGTCGACCATCGGTCCCGGAGGAGCGGTCGGCGCAGTCGTTGCGGTGTGTGTGACGGCCGCGCCACAACGTGGACAGAATTTTGCGCTATCGACCAAGAACGTTCCACATGCGTGGCAAGGCCTTGTCATCAATCCTTCTTCGTCACAGTTTCCGAACATCTCACCATCCAGCTCCCGCGCGTTGTGCGATCCGGAGCGCGCGATGGGATGATCGGGATCTTTAGGCGGGTCACCGGAACTTGTCAAGGGGGTTGAGACAGGTGCGGGTTATTTGTTGTGTATGAGGGCCTCCCGGGAGGGGTCGTTGATCCAGGCGACGGTGGGCAGCTTGGGTGGGGTTGGTCGTCGGCCGCGGAATCGGGTGGGGTTCGCGGCGTAGGCGGCGTTCAGGGTCTCAGCGCGTTGTTCCCGGATTTTCTTGGCGGTGCCGTAGTGGACTGAGGCGGGGGTGTGCAGCCCGATCCCGGAGTGGCGGTGTTCGTGGTTGTAGTAGCGGGAGAAAATGTCGATGATCACATACAAGTCGTAGGTGACTCCGCGGGTCGGGCCCCGCAGTTTCGTGATATCCCAGGACCACACCTGGCACGGCCGGGTGGCGATCAGCTCGGTTTTCTTCTTCGCTGGATGAGTCCTCTGGCGGCGCCGCTCACGGTTCTCCCCAGCAATCGCCAACAGCCGGTACATCGTGGAGATCGAACACAGATAGATCCCGTCGTCCAACAGCCGTGCCCACACCTGGGCCGGTGTCAGATCGCAGTACGCCTCCGAACGCAACAATCCCAAGACGTGTTGACGTTCCGCTTCGGTGAGCTTGTTCACCGGTGCCGGTCGCGGCGCGGGCGGGCCCAACACCGGTGTCTGGCGACACCGGTAGTACGTAGCGGTGGAACGCCCCGTCAGCCGACACGCCGTCTTCACCGATACGCCTGCGTCGCGTAGCCCGTCGAACGCGCCGCCGGTCACTTGGTCCGCTTCGTCTCGGAGTCCGCGCTCTCGGAGAGCATCTCCAAGAGCGCGTGTGCTTTTCCCGTGATCTCCAACGCCAACCTGGTCTTGGCAAGTTCCGCCTCCAAGCGTTCGTTCTTCGCCCGCAACTTCGAGAGCTCTACCTCAGCCCGGGACCGGCCTTTGGTGGCCTTGGGTCCCAGGCCAGCTTTCGCGCCGGCCTCGGCCTGTTTGCGCCACTCACAAATGTGCGACGAGTACAACCCCTCACGGCGCAACAGAGCACCCCGCTCCGACGAACCTTTCGGCAACGCGTCATGCTCAGCGAGGATCCGTGCCTTGCACTCGGCGGAGAACACCCGCCGCTTCGGTCGCGGTGCTGGATCGATGTCGTCGTCGTTCACCCCACCAGTGTGGGGCCACACCGTCCAACTCTGCCGTCGTCAAAGTCATGATCAAACAATTCCGTTTCTCGCCCCGTCAGGTCACAAGAACCACTACCAAGGCTGTCTCACCGCACCGTGACACACAGGGCTCAGGGTCGAGATGACCGATCATCTCGGCTATGAGCGCCATGAAGCCATGGCCAACCTGCTCGCCGCCAAACACAACACCTTCTGGCACGACTACGACGTACTGGTTGTCGCAGGCACAAAAGCCGGGATCGGTCTCGACGCCCTGCCCCCGGTCCGCAAAGCGATCGGATCAGGGTTCGACACCAAGACGATCACCCTGTCGTGCGGGAAACTGAGCACCGGCGTGACCGTGCCCCAATGGTCAGCGATCCTGATGTTGCGGAACCTGACCGCACCCGAGTCGTACTTTCAAGCCGCCTTCCGGGTGCAGTCGCCGTGGGTAATCCGCAACCCCAACGGCGACAACCCCAACGAAGAAGAAATCATAAAACCCGTTTGTTACGTGTTCGACTTCGCACCCACCCGAGCACTGCGCCAACTTTCCGACTACGGCATCGGACTCTCACCAGAGGAACCGAACCCTGAGCACGCTGTTGAAGCGCTCGTGAATTTCCTCCCCGTGCTCGCCTACGACGGATCACACATGACCCCCGTCGACGCCGGACAGATTCTCGACATCGCCCTCTCCGGCACGTCCGCCACGTTGCTCGCCCGAAAATGGGAATCAGCGATCCTCGTGAACGTCGACAACGACACGCTGCGTCGGATCATGGACAACGAGAAGGCCATGGAAGCGGTAATGAACATCGAAGGGTTCCGGTCACTCGGTTCGGACATCTTCGAAGCGATCGTTAACAAATCCGAAAACGTCAAAGCCACACGCAAAGCCAAAGGCGACAAGCTCACGTCGAAACAGCGCAGAGAACTTACGGCTGAAGAGAAGGAATACCGGTCAAAGCGCAAGCAGATCCAAGAGAAGCTAATCAAGTTCGCCACCCGCATCCCCGCGTTCATGTACCTCACCGACTACCGGGAGAACACCCTCCAGGATGTGATCACGAAGCTGGAACACGGACTCTTCAAGTCGGTCACTGGGCTCACGATTACCGATTTCGACCTGCTTGTTTCGCTTGGCGTGTTCAACCCCACCCACATGAACCAGGCGATCTTCGCATTCCGGCGCTACGAAGACGCATCACTCAGCTACACCGGCATCAACTCGCACAAAGACCTCCGCCAATACGGCCTCTATGACACCGTCGTTGCCGTTGACGCGTAAGCCACGCTGACGCCCGACAGTGAGGGGTTCTTTCGCTCATACCAGCTACCAAACAAATCAAGGCTAAACAACTTCCCACGCTTCAGGGGAGAGTGCCGAAATCTTGTGCGTCTCGGAGAGCTTCAAGTTCCGGGAGGGC
>CAYQFM010000121.1:0-6546 GCA_964416735.1 uncultured Iamiaceae bacterium
CCCGGGAATCGGTCCGGAAGTCGATGACCACCGGACGGTCGTCGATGGAGTTCGCCTTCTCTATGGCCGGAAGCACTTCTTCGGGTGTCTCGACCCGCATCCCGACACACCCCATGGCCTCGGCCCACATCTTGTAGTCAGGCAGATCCGGTGACAGGTAGACCTCGGAGTAACGCTCGTCGTAGAACATCTCCTGCCACTGACGCACCATGCCCAGATATGCGTTGTTGAGAATTGCCACCTTGACCGGTATCCGCTCACTTGCCGCGGTGACCAGCTCCTGGGCGGTCATCTGGAAACAGCCGTCGCCGTCTATCGCCCAAACCATGCGGTCGGGGCGCCCGGCCTTGGCCCCGATGGACGCCGGAACGGCGTAACCCATGGTTCCCAGCCCACCGGAACAGACCCACGTGTTCGGGTACTCGAAATCCCAGAACTGACTCGCCCACATCTGGTGTTGGCCAACGCCTGCAACCAGGATCGTGTCGTCCGGGGTATTCGCGCGCAGGGTCTCGAGGACGTATTGGGGTTTGAGTAGTTCCCCTGGCTCAGAGGGCTCATATGTAAGGGGGTACTTCTCTTTCCAGCCTGCGATGGTGGAGTCCCAAGCGGTGCGGTCGGGTTGAGTCCCTGGGCCTCCCAGTTGTCGGATCGCCTCGACCATCTCCTCGATGACCAATCGACAGTCCCCGGCAATTGGCACATCGGGACGTCGCACCTTGCCAAGTTCGGCCGGGTCGATATCGACGTGAATGACCTTGGCCCCAGCGGCGAACGCGTCCTTGCGACCCGTGACGCGGTCGTCGAACCGGCTGCCGAGTGCGATGAGAAGATCGCATTCCTGGATTGCCGTCACGGCGGTGTAATTGCCGTGCATACCCGGCATTCCCAACGCAAGTGGATGTGAATCGGGGAACGCTCCACGTGCGGTGAGCGTGGTGATGACGTAAATGCCCGTCAGTTCCGCGAGTTCCTTCAAGGCCGCTGAGGCCCTCGAGTTGATGATCCCACCACCGGCATAGATCACCGGCCGCTCAGCGGCCAGAATCAACTCGGCGGCGTTCCGGATGGCCGCTGGATCTCCGTGAGTCAACGGCTTGTAGCCCGGGAGATCGACCTTCTCGGGCCAGTACCAGTCGAAGGTGGATGCAGGATTGTTGGGATCGACAACGTCTTTGGGAACATCGATCAGAACCGGACCCGGCCTGCCGGTGGTGGCGATATGGAACGCCTCCCGAACGATCCGCGGAATTTCTCTGGCATCGGTCACCAGGTAGTTGTGTTTGGTCACCGGCATGGTGATGCCTGTCGTGTCGGCTTCTTGGAACGCGTCTGTCCCTATTGCCGAATACGGAACCTGACCGGTGATGACCACCAAGGGCACCGAGTCCATGTACGCGTTTGCCAGCGGCGTGACGATGTTCGTTGCCGCTGGACCACTGGTGACCATGGCGACACCGGGACGGCCGGTCGACTTGGCGAACCCTTCCGCCATGTGGCCGGCACCCTGCTCGTGACGTACGAGGATGTGGCGGATCGGTGAGTCGATGATCGGGTCGTACACGGGAAGGATCGCTCCCCCGGGCATGCCGAAGACCGTTTCCACCCCCTCGAGTTCGAGTGAACGGATCAGTGCCCGCCCTCCGTCGATCTTCTCGCTCATCGACCCTTCCTCTCATTCATCACTGAAGTACCTGAACCCACTGAACCCCGGATTTCGAACCGGACCGAGTCTGAAAACTGAATCGACCCCCCGTATGGGAGGTCGGAGAAGCGCACGCTGCTGTTTTCAGCGGCGTGCGCTAGTGCACTACTACGACGTTGGATCGAACTGAATCGCAAATCATGACGTCGTCCAGTGTGCCATCCGATTGTCGACATCGGCAACCCTCCCCATCGGCCAAACATTGGCCACCCCCGATTGCTTCACCAGATCTGAACGCGGCGAAGCCCCGGGGATTGCCACACTACGACCTACGCGTAGTCGTCGCTTCGGCGACTCACGCTTCGGTGATCGCGCCCCTCTCGGCACCCTGGGCGAGCTTCGCGTACTTGGCAAGCACCCCGGTGCGGTAGCGCGGCTCGGGCAGCGTCCACTCGGAACGACGGCGCTCCAACTCGACCTCGTCCACCATCAGGTCGATCGTGTGATTCCGCACGTCCACGACGATGCGGTCACCATCTCGCACGAACGCTATGGGTCCCCCGTCAACCGCCTCGGGCGCCACGTGGCCAATGCAGAAGCCGTGGGTCCCGCCCGAGAAACGGCCATCGGTGATCAGTGCGGCATCGGACCCTCGGCCGGCGCCCTTCATGGCTCCCGTGACAGCAAGCATCTCACGCATTCCCGGCCCACCCTTGGGGCCTTCGTAGCGGATGACCACGACATCACCGGCTTTGATACCGCCAGCGATGATCTCGTGCATCGCTGGACCCTCACCATCGAACACCCGGGCAACACCTTCGAACCGGTCGAAGTCGATACCTGCGACCTTGACCACTGAGCCTTTCGGAGCAAGCGACCCGGTCAGAACGGCCAGACCGCCCACGTCATTGATGGGATCGCTCAGTCGGTGCACGACCTCACCGTCGGGTTCCGGAAGCTTCACCTCGGCCAGGTTCTCGGCAACCGTCTTGCCTGTCACGGTCAGACAGTCGCCATTGATGAGGCCCGCCTCGAACAGGTGCTTCATGACCATTGGCACGCCGCCCACCCGATCCAGATCGGTCATGTGATATTGACCATGCGGTTTCATGTCAGCGATATGCGGGACCTTTTTCCCGATGCGGTTGAAGTCATCGAGTTGCAGGTCGACCCGTGCCTCGTTGGCAATGGCAAGCAGGTGCAGAACGGCGTTTGTGGACCCACCAAGTGCCATTGTCATGGCAATGGCGTTCTCGAACGCAGGCTTGGTCATGATGTCCCGCGGTCGGATTTCCTTGCGGAGCAGATCGACAACTGCTCGACCGCTGGCGTAGGCGTAATCGTCACGACGACGATCCACCGCTGCCGGTGATGCTGAACCCGGAAGAGACATTCCGAGCGCCTCACCTATGGATGCCATCGTGTTGGCGGTGAACATTCCGCCACAACTGCCTTCGGTGGGACATGCGTTGCGCTCGATCTGGTCGAGTTCCTCCAGTGTCATGTCCCCCGTTGAAACTGCTCCAACCGCCTCGAACACCGAGACGATGTCGAGCACCTCACCGTGACAGTTGCCGGGCAGAATGGACCCGCCATAAACGAACACCGTCGACAGGTTCAGTCGGGCGGCGGCCATCAACATTCCTGGAAGCGACTTGTCGCAACCGGCAAAAGTGACCATGCCGTCGAGGCGCTCGGCATGCATCACCGTCTCGACCGAATCCGCGATGACCTCGCGGCTCACCAGCGAGGCACGCATTCCCTCGTGTCCCATTGAAATGGCATCCGACACTGAGATGGTCACGAACTCGATGGGATAACCCCCCGCCGAGCGGACACCGAGCTTTGAGCGCTTCGCCAAACGATCGAGCGGGGTATTGCAGGGGGTGACCTCGTTCCATGAAGAGCACACACCGATCTGTGGCTTGTCCCAGTCCCCGTCGGTCATACCGACCGCCCGCAACATGGCCCGGGCCGGGGCTCGCTCGTAACCGTCGGTGACCTCACTGGAACGTGGCTTCATCGGATTGCTCATGATCGAGAGGTTACGCGGCTCCCGCGATTGCGGGGAACTCGCATCGTCTCACCGCTGTCATCCACCCGCGTCGAGTCCTACCGTGCCCGGGTTCTGTCTTGGTGTCGGCCGAAGCCGAGTCAATCGGATTTATCAACCGACTCAGCCACGGGGACACAGAGCGGATCAAGGTAGGTAGCCATGTTGGCCTGTGCCTCTGCCACCTCCGGGGCAGCCAACGGATTTGCGGAACTGTCGCCTTCAGCGACGGGCCCGGCAATCAACAACGACTGATCGACCAGCGCCGCTACCCACACATCGAAGTCGTCACGGATTTCTGGCGGGATCTTCGACAGGGCCTCTTCACCCACACTGCGATCATGGGCGACGGAAACCTTCAATGCCTCATCCACCGCGGCCTTCGCTGCAGTCGCCATCGCCATTGCAATCTCGACGCATTCGTCGGGGATGAGATCCAGCCCCGCGGGTTTTCCCGGAGCCGTTGAATCAACGACGGTGCGATTGCCTGCGGAGTCACCTCCGCGCCGGCCTGCGCCACCGTGACCCGCCACTTCACCGCCATCTGCTGCGCCACCATCCGATTCACCACCATTGTCATTCGACGATGCCCCAGAAGGTGATCCTCGACCATCCGGCCACCCTTCAGCACACGCCGAACCGACCAGAACAAGGACAACCACGAAAACAGCCATTGACAGCGACCGAACAGTGCGCATGAGTGAAACCAATCCCCGGTATTGATGTTTCCAGGGTCGTGCGGCGACCGATCAGTTCCGCCCTTTTCCCGTCTGCCACATCAGTGTATAAGTATTTCTCATTAGGTTTCAATATCTTTCACTACTGGACACCGTCACTTGCCGCCGACGCATTCCTCACCCTCGCTTTCCACACCCGCTCGCTGGTGGCACCACCATCCGATTGCATGACCGATGACCGTCTCGGCGTAACACCATTCGTTAGCATCGGATCCGGTGACAGATTCCAAACCAGCCGGGCCGACGAGGGGTCCGATGCAACGACCCAGTCACGCGGCGGGTCCTGAACCATTCGACTGGCGCGTTCTCTTCAGGCGGTTCAAGCCGGAACGCGATGGCACCATGCCCGTCGGATTCGTGTTCGTCATTGTCATCGCAGTGCTTCTTCTTGCAATGCTCCTGAACGCTGACTCAACCCTGCGCAAGAGCCGCGCCAACGGCAACGGGTACCGACAAAGGGTAGCTCAGGTCATCGCATCGGTAAGCAACGTGACGGGTTTCAACATCCCGCGTCGCCACATCGACGAGGCCTTGGGTCGCCAGACTGGCGAGACCAAGAACATCGACGACCTGCTGGCGGAAAAGCAGGGAGGCGGAACCAACTCCGGCGCATCCAACCCCGACACATCATCGGAACAGAACGGTGACGACAGGTCCGAGACAACCGAATCAACTACGCCAGATGGCACCCCGACCATCCGCAAGCCCACACCGGACGACCCTCTGAAAATTTGGATGGGTGGGGACTCCATCGGCGAGGCGTTCACCGTCGGACTGGAACCAATTTCGGCATCGACGGGCCTTTTCGTGCCCGTAGCCGACTATCGCGTGAGTACGGGCCTGGTGGTGCCCGATTACTTCAACTGGCCCGAGCACTTTGCCAATGACGTGCTCCCCAAACACGACCCTGACGTCATGGTCGTCATATTCGGTGCAAACGACGGGCAGAACCTGGCGATCGACGGAAAGGTGATCAAGAGCTACACCCCCGAGTGGTATGAGGCGTATGGAGCCAGGGTAGGCAAGGTCATGGACCTGCTCCGTAGTCAGGACGATGACCGCCTGGTCATATGGGTCGGGCTTCCACCCAACGGACCGGGGTCCAGGCTCAATCATCTCGATGCCCTCAACTACGTCTACTGGAAAGAAGCATCAAAGCGGCCTTGGGTGAGCTATCTCGACACTTGGGCCTATCTGGGAGGCACGGGACCGAATCACAGCTTCGTGGGAACAGTTGCAACGGCGGACGGGCGGTCGAAGAACATGTACCAGTCCGACAACCTTCACTTGAACGTTGCCGGAGCGAACTACCTGAGTTGGGCCGTCATGGCGCACCTGGGCAAACTCATCGACCTTTCTGCCAGCAAGGTGCCAACTCCCCCGGCGGGAGATTCCCCACCTCCCGGCATCACGGAGCGGACCGAAATGCCAAAGCCGGCCGGCGTGCCCTGACGGACGATCCTCCGTCCATCTCACCGGGATAGGCCCCCAAGACTGTCGCACCCGATGAATAGTGTTGATGTCACCGAATCACCCGGGGCCGCTCTTCAGGTAGGCGGGCAAAACGGGTGGACATCTTCAGAACAGGGTCAAACGTGAAGATCATCCACACCAGCGACTGGCACTTCGGAAAGTCATTCGGGCCGATGTCACTGCGCGCAGACCAGGAAGCATTTGCCGACTGGTTCGTCGACCTGGTGCGTTCCGAGCGACCCGACCTGGTCGTGATCGCCGGTGACCTGTTCGACAGAGCAATAGCCCCCGTCGAATCGATTGTCCTGTTCTGGGAAACGATCCGTCGCCTGCTCGCCACCGGCACGGTCATTGCCGCAATTACAGGAAACCACGATGCTCCCGATCGGGTTGCTCCATTTCCTGATCTCCTGGACGACAACGGCCTGTATCTACGTGGTGGATACTCCCGTGCCGGAGTAGTGATCACCCATGTATTCGATGACGGTCCGTTGGACCTGGTTCTGCTCCCATTCCTCGATCCAAACGCCGCTCCAGATTCGTTTCCAGGTGCGTTCGACCCACTGGTTGCGGGGTCAAAGGGATTGATTGAACCTGAACCTCAAGTTCAGGTTGAACAAGGATCCCATGATGTCACA
>CAYQFM010000122.1:0-6521 GCA_964416735.1 uncultured Iamiaceae bacterium
AAGCCCACCCATGACTGACTTCGCATCCCCGGCCCCGAGGGCCGGTCAATGCGGACCATATACACAACGCACGTTTGAACCGTGGTGTCGGGCCACACGGTGCGGACCGCGTTGGGCAGGCCATTCAACCCGTCACAGCAGGTGATGAGCACATCGAGGACACCTCGGTTGCGGAGCTCGGTCAGCATGGTCATCCACTGCTTCGCTCCTTCGCCTCCGGAGGGGCCCATCCACAGTCCGAGGACGTCGCGTTCACCGTCGAGGTTCACGCCGATCGCTACGTACACGGGCCGGTTCGCGACCTGGGTGTCACGAACCTTGATCACGATCGCGTCGGTGATCCGACTGATCGTGTCCCGCGACACCGACGTCCCGTAGATCTCTTCGAGATGCAAAGCGATATCGCCGGTCGTCAACCCGTTCGCGTACAACGAGATCACCTGCCCTTCGAGGCCATCAAGGCGGCGTTGGCCATGAGGGACAAGAACCGGTTCGAACGTGCCGTTGCGGTCCCTGGGCACCCGGATCGGGAACTGCCCGATCTCTGTTGTCACGGTCTTCGGGAACGACCCGTTACGGGAGTTCCCCGAACAGTGCCCATCCACAGCGTGGCGTTCATAGCCGAGATGTTCGGTCAACTCGGCAGCCAGCCCGGTTTCGAGGACACGGGCGACCAGCGCCGGCAGCAAGCCACCATCGCCAGTCAACGCGATCCCCTCCGTTCGGGCCTGCTCGACAAGACGCCCTGCGATCGCCGACAGATCCCCCAGATCGGAGAACTCCTCGGCGCTGTTCAACGGCACCAACTCGGTGGTACCCGTACTCTTCTCAGATGTGGTCACAAGCATGATCCTTCCCAGCCCGCAGCCATCAGCCGCGGACCGTCAGGCCACGCCGTTTACACACGCCCCCGGACAGACCCGACCGGGACGGTGACGATGTCCTAGTCTACGTGACGTTCACCTGCGGGCCTGCGTAGCGACGTACCAGCGTGTCAGCTGGAGTTGGCCCAGCGCCGTGATTCTTGGCGGAAGATGACGGCTTCGAGGAAGGCTCTGACGAGTTGTTTGCCTTCGGTGTCGAGGTGGGTGGTGGCTTCGAACTGGAGGCGGAGCTCTTCGTCGGGTTGGCGTTCATGGTCGTCGGAGACGAGTGAGTCGGTGGTGACGGCGAGGGCAAGGGCGAGGTTGCGCAGCACAAGACGAGATCAACCCACCAGATCGGTGGATCCAGGCTGGGTCAGAGCTATGGGCGACCATTCGCGGCTATGAGTGCGTGCTAGCGCATGACGTACTCGGGAAAGCTTCTCAAATGATGTTGCAGGACTCCAACACCGATTCCAAGCCGCCGCTCTCCTCGGTCATGACCGTTGTGTCGACGTCGAACGCTCTTACATAGAGTCCCGTGATCACCGTCGGATCCAGCGATAGGATCCCGTTTGTCAGGCAGGCACGTTGCTCGTCGTCGAGTTCGCCGAAATTGTCGGCGACTGAAGACGAGAACTGTTCTACGGCTTCGCATTGGGATCGAACCCGTTCAACCGTGGCTTCTCCGATCGGTTCGGACGGGTCCACGCGATTCATTGCGCACTCGAGATGCTCCTGGGGGACGCCGCCACTCCTGAGGGCATCGGAGGTGTCCCAACCCTCCTTGGTGGCCCCACCCTCTTGAACCCGGGAGACGTCAGTGCGTCCGTCGTCAGCAGGCAGGGACGGTTTCGAAGTACACGAGCCGAGAACGGGCAGTACGGTAACCAGTGTGACAACAGCAACTGTTGCAAGTCGGCGTCTCGGAATGGTTTCGGCCCTGGCCTTTCTCCGGTCACCAGACATGATTAAATTCCAAGCAGCCTCTTCAGATGGCCTTACGAACACTGAAACCTACAGAACATTTGGAGCGCCCCGCTCGGCCGAGTGGGTGGCCTCACGTAAAGTGATGCTGGAACTATAGGCAATGATGAAAGAACCTGTGGTCCCAGCACCATGTCCACATTCCTCGGAAGTGCGCCGCCGCCTGATGCAGAACATCTCGGTCCTCGTCGCGTCGCTTGTGCTATTGGCGGGTGCCTGCGCCGAAACCACAAGCGTTACCCCACAGGCTCTGCGGAATACGAACGAGGGAGACCTTGGGTCGGGCTGGAACATAACCGCGACGACGATGTCAACCATCTCAGGACAGTCCAGCCGCTTTGACGAGCCTGAGTTCGATCACCTCGGTGTCGTTGCCCTCCTTGCCGATGAGGACTCAGAGTTTGGACGTCTCTGCACGGGAGTTCTCGTCGGGGTCGGAGTCGTCTTGTCTGCTGCACACTGCGTTGCAAAGCGTTCTCCGCAGTCGATTATCGTCCGAGCACTCGACGGACAGAGTTCGACGGTCAATCACATTGCAACAGACCCTTCCTTCCGCGCGACGCCAACAGGAATCCGCGGTGACTATGCGCTCATCGCGCTCAATGACCCTATCGCCGTGCGCCCGGTTGCCTTGGTGGAAGACGACAACGATCCATACGTTGGCGCAGCAGAGGTGCTGAGCATGCGCGGTGAGCCTGGCGATCTTCGTCTCGTGCACAACTCTGTTGATCGGGGCGAGGACACTCGCTGCGACTTGCTTGGCGCTCCAGCGATCTACGACCGCTTCCTGATGCTTTGCATGTTTAGCACGGAGGGGGAATTCATGGACGGTGATTCCGGGTCGCCAGTCCTCGTCTCCAATGCCCACGGCGTTTGGCACCTAGCGGGAATATTCATGATCCATGGTGGATCTTCTAGTCAAGGTCCACGTATCGGTATCGCTTCCGCCACTAGTGGCTACGCGGCAGCCTGGCTTCGCGGGCAGCTATCTCGTTGAAGAAATGCGACCACGATTTGATGATTATCAATCGCTCAAGCGAGGAACTCAGTTGAACAAGAAGATTATATTTGCTGGCAGACGGATATCGCGTTCGCATAAACAAATAACTCGCACCATCGCGATTGCAATCACCATAACACTCCTGCCATTGGTCCAAGTCGCGAACGCTCAACCAGCAAAGGGAGCCCAACAGAAAGCCCCGAAGTATTTTTTGGGACCACAGACCCGAGGTGAGAACAACCCCGATGTCTACTCGTCAGCCAACATTGCAATGTCGGCCGATGGTGCGCTGTATGCATATGAATACCTTCGGCAGACCTACGTCCTGCCCGTCGGCTTTTATGACTCTCGGGATTCCACTGGTGTAGTGGTCTACAACTACGACTCCCAGAGCTCGTCCAAGTTACTGAATCCTGGCCCTCAAGGCAGCAGGACGATGGTGGGCGATTTTGCGATGAGTGAAGACGGCAACCGCGTAGCCGCCGTTGTCTACATCTATCCGAACCCGTACGAAGATGTTCTCAGCGGCGAAAGCGGTGTGTATCTCTGGTCATATGAACCTTCGGGCAATTGGTCCGAGCCGGTCTCGGCAGAGATCACACAAGGGGGCACAACCGGAGTCTGTGATAGCGAGTCATCATACTGTATTGGCGACGTGAGTATCTCTGGTTCAGGAAGTAGGGTTGCTGCCAGTATTAACAATGTTGCCGATTCAAATAGGGTATTCGGTGCGGCTGATTCCATTATTGTTTCGGAAGAGGATGGCGGTTCGCGAAAAGTACGCGAGTACGCTCGTCCCGACGCGTATGGAAGCGCGACAGGAACGCTTCTCAGTGGCTACGCGCTGTCGGGCAAAGGCAGGTGGCTCGTATACGGTGTAGAAACTGTCAGTCTCGGCGATACGACCATCGACACGACCAGCAATTTGGAAATATGCGCCGTCGATCTAGAACCCGAGGCCGCTCCATGTACTGTGCTCCGTCAATTTGACGACCCACGCGATTTTGATAATTCTGGAAACCCTACCGGAGGACTGTATATATCGAACACGTCTCGCGACGGACGCTACATTGCCATGAGCGGATATGGGCTTGGACTATCGACTAACTCCTGGGGCGACACCTTTGTCTTCGATAGAGCCATCACTGGTAGCCGCGACGAACACGGAGAGCTGATCTTCGACGAGTTCGGTACTGTGCAAGTTGATCCTGAGGAACAATTGGTAGCCATATCCAGTGTTTCTCCCTCACCCAACGAGAACCGCCACTGGGTGTCAAGCACCAATCCGGTCATTTCTCCAGATGGCACTTCGATTGCTCGAGCCTCCTTTGCGGGATGCCCACCAAGTAGCCTCGGTAACGTTGACGGGTTATTTGTTATTGGGATCTACGATATCAACGAGAAGTCGACTCGATACCACACGACCTATCAGGACGCTGAGGCGTCAGCCTGTGACTATGACTTGGCGATCTCTGAAAATGGCAACTATGTTAGCTTTATCGAACCGGACTCAACCAAACTCAGTTGGAATGATACAAATGAACACGGTGATATATACGCGGTCCAACCGAACAGATTCTTCGGAACCCCAGTTCTCTTTAGTCTCGGAAAACGCCGACACAAGATCGATACGGGTGACCCAGTAAGCACCTCAATCGGCAACTATCACGACACCCGGGTTGACCTTAAGTCGCCTCCGTCCGTTTACGGCCTCGACTTCATTCGTACTTATAATTCGATGGCGACGCACAGTGGGGATGTTGGCTTCGGGTGGTATAACAGCTACGGGCAGACCTTGAGCGAAGTCGATGAACTCAACTACGAACTTGTTGATTTCGACGGTCGTTCCGTCGGGTTCACGCGAGGCGGCAATGACCAACCATGGGAACGACCCAGGGAGTTCGAAGGCAGCCTGGATACGTCGGACCCGACCAGTCCTGCTATTGACTTCGATACAGGTGAACGCTGGACTTTCGACTCCGCAGGCACCCTTGTATCGATGAGAGATTGGCGGGGGCAGACTGTCAGTATCGTGCGTGATGTTGAGACGGGCGGTCTGTCAACGGTCTCGAGTTCCACCGGTTACGGAATCTCTTTTACAACAGACGAGAACGGTCTCGTCACCACAGCGCAGACGACGGGCGGGACAGACGCTCGTACGGTTGAGTACACCTATCAGGACGTCGAACTGCCCGAGTACGGTAAGACGCTCCGAAGTGCTACAGATCCTTGGATAGATCCGATGGAAGAGTACGCGCTATATACCTACGATATCAATCCAATTGGGCAAATAACCGACGTCACTATCAGCTCCCCGAATGATGAATCAGTAGGTGAAGTTCTCGATATTCACAACGACTTTCGATTCGATGGACGTGTTGAACGACAAATTGTGAGGGACGGTGACATCATCTCTTTCACCTATGACGATGTTAACCGAACAACGAAGGTCAATTGGGACGCAAGTGGGGATACTGCGGAGTTCCTGTGGGATGAAGATACGGGAGATACGCTCGGCACCACCGATCCGAACGGTCAGAAAACAACCTCCGAATACGATGCGCGCGGAAACCAGATCAGTTCCCGTAGTCGTGGTGGGGCCGTTAACCGGACCTTCTATGACGAATTCGGCAGAGTCGTTCAAGTCGTGTCGGCCGACCCAGATCCAATTTCGCCGGACACTATACCGGATCCGAATCCGGTGACCGGCTTTCCAGACCCTGGAAGTGATGGTTGGGGCGTTACTAGGTATACCTATATGCCAGACATCGACGGAAATCCTGACTTTCGCGTTGCTTCAGTGGTAGATCCGACGGGTTCGGAGACCCGATACAGCTACGAAGGTGACTCACGGATCCCTTCCCAGGTCACCAGGGGTTTCGGCACTGATGATGCGATGACCACAACCACAAATGTGGACAATGGGCTTATCGTGAGCAGCGAGGACGGCGACGGCGTACGTAGCTGCTACGACTATGACGACACCGGACTTCTCATGAGAGTGAGGGCTGCCTGCAACACGGCAACGCCTAGCATTACCGATTACACCTACAACTCGATGGGCTTGGTGAAGACGCGTCGAGACCCGCGCAACCAGCCGTCGGGCCCCCAGACGACGTTCACCTACTTCGGCACCGGCCAACTCCGCTCGGAGACCGATCCATACGGGATAACCACCCAGTATGAAATCGACCCCGTTCACGGTTCGACGGCGGTTACCGACGGTGAAGGGAACGTCACGAGCACGGTGATCGAAGAGGGGCAGGTGAGCGGCTGCGGTGTTGCCGATGCTCCGTGTCGCATTGAGACGACGACGACGCCCGGTGACGACACGACTTTTGACAAGTCAGTGAGCGTATATGACAGGTCGAGTGATCTGCGTGAGTCACGTCAAACACGTGACGGAGGTATTTCCTGGGATGTCACCACGTACCGCTACGGGACCTTGGGCCGCCTTTTGTCGAAGACTGATCCGACCGGGGTCGTCACGTCTTATGCGTATGACCTTGAAGGCAACCTGATTACCACGGCTCGGGGAGAAGACCCGACAAATGAATCGCAGTCGTCGCATACGACCTATGACCGTCTCGGAAGAGTTCTGACAGAGGTTGAAGCTCCTGACATTCACGGTGGAGCCGTGGGGGTAACAACCAAGACGAAGTATGACAAGG
>CAYQFM010000123.1:0-6520 GCA_964416735.1 uncultured Iamiaceae bacterium
GCACCCCGGTGGCAATGACAAATGCGGCTGCCAGTGCCACAGCCTGAACGGCAGTCTCGCCCACAATCGGCTCGATTGCCGGCTCGATCACCACGGCAATTGCAGGCCTGGCCAAGACGCCGATGATGAGGCTCGTGACCGTGATGCCCAGTTGCGCCCCAGCCAGGTGAAACGAAAGGTGCCGCAGTAGGCCGCGCCCAACCCGTGCACGTCTACTGCCTTGCTCGGCTTCTTTTTCCAGACGGAGCGCGTCGACTGCTACCAGCGCGAACTCCGCCGCAACAAACACTCCGCAGAGCAACAACAAGACCGCGACTGCAATCAAACCCAGAGCGGTTCCCATTGCGACATTCTAGGAAGGCCCTACACGCCCAGCGGCCATGCATCCGTCGTTGCCGCCGCCCGTGCTCGCGCCATTGCTGCCGTCTGTGCACTCACCCTTGCAGCCAAGAGCCCCCGCCGCAGCGGGGGCTCTTGTGGTTTCCGGATTCAAACGATCCGGATCAATTCAGACAGCCGTTACCGGCCACACCTAACTAACGGCCATGCAAAGCCAGATCAGCCGTTGATCACGGCCAGCTTCGTACCGGCTGGGAAGGTGCATGTGAGCGGGAAGTCCATACCCACGGCTTCGATGACCACCGAGAATCCGACCTTCGACCGGTCGATGCTGGTCGCATCGCTAACCGTCACGGCACCGGTTGCCTTCATCTCCGGCACAACAAGCGGGTTCATCTGCACGGTGTAGGCCTTCGGCTCTGCGACGAGCGGGCCGCCGGTGCCACCACCGGAGACAGTCGCCTCCAGATTGAAGTTGGCAATACCGACGGTTGCGATACCCATCTGGTTGGCAATGCCGACCAGCTTATCCGGCATAGACATGGAGTAGGTGATGTTCACATTGGCGCTGCCACCCGCTGCGGCCGTAGCCGGTGCATCCGAAGTTGCCTTGAGGGTGAACTCCATCTTGTCGCCCACAATCGAAGCGATGTCAGCCGGAGACGGGCATGTGAGGGCGACCTCGACAGCTTCACCGGCCACCGGACCGCCACCGCCACCCGCTGCGGTACTGGTGGTGGTGTCCGCAGCTTCTTCGGTCGTCGTGGTCGCCTCGGTCGTCGTGGTCGCCTTGGCGGTGGTCGTCGTGGTCGCCTTGTCTTCGTCCTTATCCTTCGAGCATGCCGGAATGGCCACTGCCAGCGCCGTCACCACTCCAATTGCCTGCCACCGCTTCATTTGCATCTACCACATCTCCTGTGTGTGTTTGATCTCTGAATCTTAACTATTGGTTAGTTCATATAAGCCTCGGTGTGGATTCACACCCGAGGGATACAGCCGCCTGCGCCCAGCAGGCACAAGCTCTGAAGCACCACTCTCCGAAGCACCACTGCCCCTGCGTAAACAGAGGCAGTGGATCACTTCAGTTTCAGTTTACGTCACAAGCTCAGCCAGCGAACCGCGCGCCCACCGGGTTGGCATTGGCGGCGCCTGCCGGGATCTCACCGTTGATAGCTGCAACCGCAACGTCGGCTGGGGTGCAGGTATTCACGGTCGAGATGGTCTCGTTGAACACCGGGGTGAACATCGAGGTGGTGAACTTCACCGGATTCACGACCTTGAACACGATCGGCACATTGGGGTCGGTAACTGTCACCGTCCCTTTGGCCGTCCCGACGTGCTGACCGGGTGAGGCCACGTTGACCGTGTACGAGGTTCCGCCATCCCAGGTGGCGAAGAACGGGCCGCCGGTTCCACCACCGGTGGCAATAATGCCAATGGAGAGACCGGACATGTTGATGGTGTCCACCTTGACTGAAGCGGCTTGCTTGAGCTGCGCCGCTGAGGAGCCCATGTAGACGTCAAAGCTGACCGGACCGGACTCTCCCGCACCGAGTTGCTTCGGCGTGGTGGCCTTCACCTCAAGCGACATGAGAAGTGGGTCCCCAGCAAGCTTGCGCGTGGTGGCGTCGAACTTTGCCGGACTCACCGTATAAGCGCATGACATGGCAACGGATGCGTTATTGGTCTGCGGAGTGGTGTCCGGAGGTGTCGTCGTGCTCGTCGTGGTCGTGGTCGACGGCGGCTCAGGCGCAACGCCGTTGATGGGGCCAAAGAAGAACCCTTCCTGCGCATCACATGTCAGGCTCAGAATCATGTCGAGTGGTTCCCCGTCGCCGCCATCCTCCATGTGGGCAATAACCTTGAAGGTCATAGGGTTGTCGACCGAGAAGAGTGTGGCCACTGCGTCGTCGCCAATCGTGACGTCTCCGCCGGCCGCAATCGGTGGGACAACCACGTCGGGTGCCAACTGAATTGTGAAATCGCTCGGCGCGGCCGCATACGGCCCGCCGGTTCCACCACCGGATGCGACAATCCCGAGATCCAGGTCGGCGACATCAAGTTCCGTTACGCCGAGCACGCCAATTGCCATACCGACCAACTCATCGGACAACTTCATCTCGACGTCGAAGTTGACCTCTTCGGTATCACCTTCAGGAATGGTTTCTGAATTTGCGGCGTCCGGCTTTACAACAATTTCCAGAGCGAGGGAGCCATCGAGCCCGGCATCAATCAGCGCCTGTGTGTCTTCATCTGCACCCAGACACGTTAGCGGCACGGTCTTGCTGTCGTCGTCGGCTGCACCGACGCCGGGAAGTGCAACCATCGAGTAACTGGCAAGCATGCCTACAGCGGCACCCGCCGATACGAGCTTCGTTCTCAGTCTCATGTTCCTCCCCGATTCCCCGATCGGTCGTTGTCGACGTTCATGCGGCCACACCGCGTGCGCGAGCACAAGGGTACAGGTATGACATTCAGCACAGTAGTTGCGCTGTCACACGGTTGCAATCAACCCCTCCCTCACCGGGAGTGACTTTCATTCACAAAAGGTCTCACCACAGCCAGGACACCGGAGCCCACACTCACCCACGCTGTTGGTTCGGACATCTTGTTGCTTACCCCGCGAGTGGACCCAAACATCAACGTGTCACCTTCCAAACGGTAAAGCAATCCACCGGTGGTTGCACCTTCGACAACGCCGCTTACCGGAAGAAGAGTCACCAGATCACCGCGATTCCCTTGGAACTCGAGGCTCTCCCGCACAACGTCGACGCAAGCGGAACCCATGAATGCCCTAACGTTCATGGCCTCGTAACGCGGTGACGCCAAGAGAAGAACGTTGGCCAAGAAGTGGTCCAGGCGATCACCGGATCCACCGACCACATCCACACGCGAAGCCCCCATGTCCAGCGCCCGATCCAGCGCCAGCTCAATGTCGGTCTGGTCCTTCGCAGCCGGGTGGCGCTCCGCCATGACACCTGCACGTATCGCTGATTCGAGCACCAGTGGACGCACAGAGTCCATATCACCAACCACCAGATCAACCGACCGACCCACGCTCATGGCATGTTCCAACCCCGAGTCCGCTGCAATTACATACGCTTCGGAAGGCAGCAGTTTGGCAGTCCGGGTCCGGGGTGGATCACCACCCGTGAAAATCACAACCGTCTCTTTCGGCATCCGACCTCCGTTCACGGGCACCAATCGGGAGCCAAGTCGCGACATATCATCGCGGAATCCCCTTTCGTCGTGCCACGAAGGCACGCAACCGCACCCACGAGCCATCCGCAAATGACCTCATCACAACCGATCCTTGAAGAAGACATCGCCCGTGTAACCCCGGGGGTTTCGGCAACCATTGTCGGAGATCGAGTTGTGGTCGTACACCCGGCCGACGACACCGTCCACGTCCTCAATGAAACCGCCGCTCTCATCTGGCAGGCACTTTCACCTGCCTCAACGGTCAGAGACCTGATAGACGATCTGGCATCTCACGTCGACCTGAACCCCGAGGCAATTGCCGATGATGTCCGTACCACGCTTGCACGGTTCGTTCACGCCGACATAGCCACGGTGGGTCCACCGTCATTTGTCCTTGGGCCGCCGGACTTCACAGCCGAACATCACATAGCCCATCGTTACAGGGCCGATCGTCAAAGAGTCCACACAAGAGGGCGCCTTGGCGATGTAAAGTACCGGAGCCGCTCCGCGCATCCCCTGCTGACCAGTTTTCTCGAACAGGTGGATTGGACGTCGACAATCGGTCCGGTGAGAGCAGGCAGCGCGCCGGTGGTATTCCACACCAACAACGCGGAGATTGCAGCTGCGGTCCGGGCCGCATTTGCTGCGCTTCCGGAGGTCCCCCCCGAAGAGTTGGTCACCCGCTCTACCAGTGTGGACAACATCGGCAACGGTGACGGCAGCGATGAACCCAACACCACGGCTACATCGCAGCGACCACCCGCGTTCACCGACACCCAGTTCCGGCCCGGAGTCTTCCGAGCAACGGACCCAAGAGCAATAACCCGAGAGCCTTCCCGACCGCGGACACCGGACCCGCGCGTTCCATACGACCCCAGGGCGGACGAAGAGGCAGGCCTGGTTGATGAGACCCGCGCGCCTACGGAAATATCCGTACTTGACACCGGCAAGGACGGCCCACGTCGATACAGGGCCTTCATCGACGGCCGCCGAGTCTGGTCGGGGGGCTCCGTTGACAAAACGGTGCGATTCATCATCACTGAAACCAACCAGATCTGCGTCAACCGCACCGCTGACCACATCCTGTTCCACGCGGGGGCAGTCGAACGCGACGGCAAGGTAATTCTCATCGCTGGAGACAGCGGCCACGGAAAGAGCACGCTCACGGCGGCACTGACGATGTCTGGCTTCAATTACCTGACCGACGAGATCGCTTCAGTCGAGCCCGAGACTCTGAACGTCATCCCCTACCCCAAGGCAATCGACCTCGACCGCACCGCGAGGGAACTCGTGAGACTCAACGGAGCCAACTGCGCAATAGAGCAGACAAGCGAGGGTTGGGCTGGGCAATCACACGACAAGGCACCCGTGGCGGTTTCAACGCTCGGCAGAGCATCGCTCGGTGGAGTGCTCACCCTGCTCGTATTGCTAGGAAACCCATCAGCATCGGCACTCGACACGGCACCTGTGGTCGAACCCGGCGGCGGGCCGGACCCTCGGGATAAGGCAACCCCCACAAACGTGTTGTGGCACGTCGACGACGACATCAAGACATTGGTCGACCTGCTCGGAACGGTGTTCCGCCCAAGCTTTGTAAATCCACAGGCGCTCCCAGCACTTGCAACCCTGGGTGATCGTGTTGCAATTGTCCGCCTCGATCGGCTTCCACTCACTCGCGCTGTCGCCGAAGTGACGTCAGCCTTCGAGCGAGTCATCCAAACTGCCACACCGTTGTTGTGACTTCTGTTCTGGCTGGGTCAGCCAGAGAATGGCTCCCACACCCAGAACTGCAATCAACATGAATTGGACCACTTCTGGTCCCGCATGCAGTGCAACACGCCGGTCATCGACGGTCAGCTTCGCCTCCCACGCTTCCTTCGACACTCGATCTCCCAACTGCATCTTGTCTACAACCCGCCTATCGGTCTCTAGGCGCTCGCCTCCGACTTCGACGGAATAGATGCGGGCAAGTGTTCCACTTTCGACAGTTCTCGCCTCGACTACACCAGCCAGAGACACTGGGATCAATGAACGCTTCAGCGCCGACCACGACGCTGTCAAACAACAGGCAACCATGATTCCGCACAGGAGCAATCGGAGTTGCGGTTTCATGCTCGCCACCACCACTGAGTGGTGACGTCGCCTACCGGATACCGCAACAACCACCCACACGCGACCATCACAACGCCAGCCGCTACCAACTGACGGCGTTGCGATTTCGAATCCTCATCAACGACACCGTATTCGGCGCTGCGTTCCATTTCGCCGAATTCCACACGGCCGTGTTCCACATTGCTGTATCCACCGCGCCTGCATTCACAGCGTCTGCACTCAACACCCTCGCCCCCTACGCCGGGGTCTTCGCATCCACCAATGGCCGCAACCGCCAACGCCGAGCCGATAACCGCGTTAGCAACATCGACCCAGTCAAAATCAGGACCAAACACGGTCAACTCACCCACAACGCCAATTGCAAATACAGTTCCGACCACCAGCAAACACCGGGTCTGAAGTTGCCAGGACGTCCGTACGGCCGTTGCCCAGAGAACTCCAGCCAAACCACACCCGACCGCAAGGTGGGCGCTGTAATCGAGGCGGTAATAGAAGCACGACAGATAAACGATTGTGCCGACCACGCTCGTCGTCACAAACCGTCTGGTCGCACAGCTGACTGGCTCTTGCATCTCAGACGTTCCGACCGATTTCAATGACCCTGTATTTCAAGATGGCAATATTTGAAGATGGCAATACCGTTCAACACGTCAGAGAATATGCTTCACTCGTTACGCGAAGAGGGTGGAGATCAATCGACCCCCACCCTCTTGATTCACGCATTGCTCTAAGCGCTAGTTGAAGACCTGCTAGTTGAAGACCTATCAACCACCGCAGACGATGCAAGGTAGCGACACGTCGATCATGCTGACGTTCCAGCCACCGGTTGCGTCGATCTGCGTACGCCCTCCACGCTGACTAGCGCTCG
>CAYQFM010000124.1:0-6517 GCA_964416735.1 uncultured Iamiaceae bacterium
AGTGTCGTCTTGTAGATATTGCGCGTGCGCTGGTGAGCGAGCCGCGGATCCTGTTGCTCGACGAACCCAGCGCCGGACTGAACGACAATGAAACCTCGGATCTCGTCGAACTACTTGCGCGGGTTCACGCCAGTGGTATTCCCATTCTCGTGGTGGAGCACAAGATCGATTTCCTCGACCGCCTGTGCGACCAGTTGGTGGTGCTCAACCTGGGTCAGGTAATTGCGCGCGGCCCGCGAGATGAGATCTGGCGTAATGAAGATGTGATGAACGCCTACCTGGGAACAAGCGTTGCTGAGCATTGACAATCTCCATGTCCACTACGGGACAACCCATGCGGTCAATGGAATGTCTATGACGCTCGCCCCCGGCGAAGCGCTCGCTCTGCTCGGGGCCAATGGCGCTGGCAAGACGTCGCTGCTCAATGCCGTAAGCGGTTTGATCCCGAGTGAGGGGAACATCCATCTCGATGGTGAGCCGCTGAGCGGAATGCGTCCGGAGAACGTGGCGCGTAGAGGTCTGATTCACGTGCCGGAAGGCCGTCACGTATTCGGTGATCTCACCGTGCACGAGAACCTCCAGATGGGCATGACTGCTCGGCGGGGGCGCACGGGTGGACTCAGCTACGACGACGTGTATGACCTGTTCCCGGCACTGGTCCCGCTACGTAACCGTGAGGGGTATGCACTCTCGGGTGGTGAGCAACAGATGGTCGCACTGGGTCGGGGTCTGGTGGGGGCACCTCGGGTGCTGATGGTCGACGAGCCGTCGCTCGGCCTGGCCCCGGTTGTCGTCAAAGCAGTGGCGGACGCACTCAAGGCCCTCAAGGGAACGATCTCGTTGTTGATGGTTGAGCAGAATGCCGAACTGGCTCTGGACGTCTGTGATCGGGCGTTCGTCATCAAACACGGGCAGATCGTTCTGGCGGTGGAATCGGATGACCCGCACCAGCGCGACGTTTTACTGGAGTCATACCTGGGCTATGCCCCGGCGGCACCAGAGGTCATCCGTCGGATTCCTGCGTTGGCTGTGTTTCTGCCCACCTCGCCTCAGGCCCCGACGGGCTGGCCCGGATAGCGGGAACTCAAGCGCTGATTCGGACCGATGTAGAAAAATCGCGAGAAACCCTTCAACCTGTGTCATGAGTCGCTTATGATTCGCACGGCTCAAACGGTCTCGCATATTGCGTGACAGTGGATATAGGAGGATGGCGACAAATGTCTCGTGACCAACTGGTGACCGAATACCTGGATGGAAACCTGAGTCGGCGGAAGTTCATCCATGGCCTCGTGGGCCTCGGGGTGGGTGCGGCCGCAGCGGTTGCATTTGCAGACGTGCTGGTTGCTCAGGGTGCGCGTGCGGTCACTCAGGAAAACGACTATCTCGATTACTACGGCACGACCACCACATCCGGAGTTACCCCGACGACGTCAGCACCCGCCACAGGGCCTACCATTGCACTTGGCGCCACAAGCGTGGAGCAGGGTGGATCAGTGGTGCTCAACGGTGCCACCTTCGGTGCAAACACGGATGTCGAAATCGATCTTCACAGCGACCCCGTGCTGCTGGCCAAGGTGAAGACTGACGCCGCGGGCAAGTTCCAGACCACGTTGACCATTCCGTTGGCCACCAAGCCGGGAGCGCACAACGTCGTGGTCCACGGGGTCGACGCGAGGGGCGCAGCGGTGGAGTTGAGCGCTGCACTTCAGGTTCTCGGCAGGAGCACACCGACAGCCGGACCCGCATCGGTGCGGCCAAGCTTCGCCGGCTGATCATCGCCGTTGCGAGTCGCAATACGAGCAGTATCCAAGTCCGATTCCCCCACGGTTCCGACAGCTCGGAGCGGTGGGGGAATCGGCGTTTTCGACAGGCTCGTAGAGTTATTGACAGGTGGTTCACATGACCTTGACGTGCCACTTTGATGTCGGTCGTCGAGGCTTCATGCCGAGGGCGGTTGTTGTTCACACGACGGATGGGTCACATGTAGCGGCTCTCAGCTGGTTCATGGATCCACAGAGTCGGGTGAGTGCCCACTACCTCGTTGCTCTCGATGGCCGGGTGCGTTCCATTGTCAACGAATCGGACACGGCATACCACGCTGGACACGAACCCCACCCAGACATACCGGTGTTGGGTGACGACCCACCCAACCTGGTGACGATCGGGATCGAGTTCGAAGACGGTGGTCTTCCCCACGATGTCGTGCGACCCGATGCCCAGTACGTGGCCGGGGCGAGGCTGCTTACCGGTATTTCGCGTAGGTGGGATATTCCTCTCGAGCATGATCATGTTCTGCCACACCGCTTGATCAACCAGCGTAAGACGTGTCCAGGCAACCTGAATATCGATCGCCTGCTATTGATGGCGAATGCAGAGTTGAAGGCGGACGTTTCCAACCGACCACGTCTGATCGTGCTGCTGCCGGCCCGCAACGCCGAAGCAGCGCTTCCCGCATGGTTCGAGAGCGTCGGACGATTCGCCGACGCCGTCGTAGCGCTCGACGATGGCAGCACCGACCGTACGGCGGAAGTACTCGAAGCCCATCCATTGGTGGCGGCGTTGCTCCGCAACCCTCGCCGTGAGACGTATGAGGGTTGGAACGACAGCGCCAATCGCAACGCACTGCTCGATGCAGCGGCGCAACTCAGTCCCGATTGGATCTTCTCGCTCGACGCCGATGAGCTGATCACATCCGATGATGCAGCGGTGTTGCGACAGTTCATCGACACTGATGCGTTGCCGGGCCTTGTTTACGGAATGGCGTGTTTCCGTATGTGGGGCGGAAAGTTCGATCCTCGACCCAGTTGGGTCTACCGGCTCTTCGCCCACATGGCGGGTCAACGCTTTCCGGCTGAACAACTGCACTTCGATCCCGTGCCAACATCTCTGGAGCGTTCCCGTCATGTGCGCACTTCTGTTCGGATCCAGCACTGGGGGTCCGCCGACGAGGAACAGAGGGTACGTCGAATAGCCAAGTACCGCGAGGCAGACCCGGGGGGACGTTTCCCTGCCGGTCACGGCGGCCTCTATGAGGTGCCGAGCAGCTTGATGGAGTGGCCGAGCCACGACGACACGAAACCGGTCATTGTCGGAGCGCGACCCAAGGGCCCGACCACGGGTGATGGAGTAGGACGCCAGAGCCCGGGCGGGCGCCGCCTGGTCGTGTTGGTGCCCGCTCGCAATGCCGAAGACGACCTCCCAGCATGGTTCGAGAGTGTCGAGCGATTTGCCGATGCCGTCGTGGCGCTCGACGATGGCAGTACCGATCGAACGGCGGAACTCCTCGAGGCGCATCCGATGGTCGAGGTGCTGCTTCGAAACCCGCGCCGTGACACATATGAGGGTTGGGACGACAGCGCCAACCGCAATGCCCTACTTGAAGCGGCTGGCCAACTCGATCCGGATTGGATTCTGTCGTTGGATGTCGACGAGCGGATCTCGGCTGATGATGCGGAGGTCCTGCGTTCCTTCGTCGATTCCGATGCTCTTCCCGGTGTCGCGTACGGGATGGCCTGTCACAGAATGATCGGTGATCTCGAGCACTGGGATCGCAACGCCTTGTGGGTATACCGGCTCTTCGCATACGAGCCCGAGCAGCGGTTCCCGCGGTCGAGGCTCCATTTCGTTCCCATACCCGAGGCGATTCCTCGTGATCGGTGGCTGCGGACAACGATCCGCATCCAACACATCTCGAGTCTCACGGCCAATCGTCGCAAAGCGCGTCTGGAGAAGTACCGGGAGGCCGACCCCGATAGTGAGTTCCAGTCGAGCTACGACAATGTTGCCGCCGAACCCACGACCGTCTTCTTTTTCGAACCACGTTCGCAGGGATTGGGTGTGCTTGTCAGTGAACTCAAGGCGACATCACCTTCGCAAGCCGCGTTGGTTGACCCGTACGTCGATGAACTCGATTACGACATGGACGCGCCGGCGTTGTCAGCGATTGTGATCAGTCGCAACGATGAAGACCGTATAGAGCGTGTTGTGCGGTCGGTTGTTGATCAGCAGTGCACCGATCCCTTCGAAGTCATACTCGTGAACAGCGGTACCGACCGCACGGTGCAGATCGTGCGCGATCGCTTTCCCGACGTTCGTGTGGTTGAACTCGATCACCCCGCGCTACCCGGTGAAGCCCGCAATGCAGGCTTGCGATTTGCGCGTGGCGACTACATCTCGTTTCCCGGTTCGCATGTCGAGTTGGAGCCGGGAAGCCTCGAGGCGCGGATCCAGGCACACGACCGTGGATGGACGATGGTCACCGGCTCGACATTCAACGGGACAGACACTGCGGCGGGATGGGCAGCGTATTTTCTGGACAATTCGACGGCTCTGCCCGGGCGTCCGTCCGGAGAACTGACGTCGCCACCGGCCCACTGCTCCTACGATGCAGTCGCTCTGTTTGCCGCTGGTGGGTTTCCACAAGACGTTCGTGCAGGCGAGGACACGAGGGTGAATCAGTGGCTGTTCTCGGCTGGGTATAAGGCGTTCCGGTCCGCTGAGATTCATCTGACTCACGCGAACAGATCTAGAGACGTCGCTCACCTGGTTAGGCACTTCTTTCAGCGTGGTCACGCCATGACCCAGCACATCAGGGCCGTCACGCCGGGCGATTCCGACAGCCGTGTCCGGGAATTCTTGTGGACCTATCCGACAAGACGGATGGCCCGAGTGGACTCAGACGTTCGGGCATGGGGAGGTGACCTGGGGAGGCATTATCGCAGGGTCCGGCCCCTGGTGCGTCTCGGTGTGCTTGCGAGTTGGGTGGGAGCGCACGTCGAACTACGTCGAGACCCAATCGATCGTCGCACTGATCGTCGCACTGAGCAGATTGCGCAAGGCGCAACTCCGTCTCCTCTCACCAAGCCGTTACGTGTCGCGCGAGATGTTCCGGCCGAGAGAGCAGGGACCAGAGCGATCTTTCTGCATATTCCAAAGACCGCAGGCCGCACGATGCTCAGTATTCTTGAGCGTGAGTACGAGGGTCTCCCCACGCTGAGGTTGTACTCGGACGAGGAGATCGCCGCTTTCATGTCCATGGAAGCGCGACAGTGCCGCTGCTTTCAATTGGTTTCGGGGCACATGGCCTTTGGTGTGGGCGCAATGCTCCCTGGCCCGAGCACCTACATCACATTGCTACGTGACCCGGTGGAGCGGATCGTGTCGCACTATCACTACGTCTGCTCGCGACCCACCAGTGACAACCATGCCGAAGCCCTCAGAGGGATTCTGACGCTCGACGACTATGTGCGGTCATCGGCGTTTGCTCATCTGGTCAACAATGGCCAGACCCGCTTGCTGGGCACTGATTTCAATGACACGGGCACGGCAGCTGGTGAAGAGACGTTGGACAGGGCCAAGAAGGTGCTGGAGCGCGATGACGTGATCTTTGGGCTTCAGGAGCGCTTTGACGAGTCGGTATTGGTGATGATGAATGCACTCGGGTGGGGATATCCTGCGTTCGGCGTGGAGAATCGCGGGGTTGGTAGGGCGCCGCTCCACAATCTGTCACCCGAAATTATTGAGATCATCGAGGAGCACAACTATCTGGACCGTGAACTCTATGAGTTCGCCGTCCAACTGTTCGAAGAGCGCCTAGAGCATGTATCCGATTTGGACGAGCAGATGGAACGGCTGCGTCTGGCTTCTCGTTACAGGGGAACTTCGCTGTAACCCATCAGACGCGCACCTTCCACTATCAAGGGAACGGCTTCGACCGTGGAGTTTCGGTCTTCTCCTCCGTCATGGAGGATGACAATTGCACCTGGGTGCAGGTCGCTCAATACGGACGTGACTATGTCAACCGCTGAGATGCCACTCCAGTCACGAGGGTCCACGCTCCATGTCACGGTCGTGAATCCATGTGCATCCAGAAGCGTTGCGAGACGTTGATTGTGTATGCCGTACGGCGGGCGTATGTGGGTGTGGCGGTTTCCGGTGACCGCATGCAGTAGTGAAGCTGTCCGAGTGTGTTCTTCGAGGATCTCGTCATCGGTCAATTCGTCACTGCGGGAATGAGACCATGAATGCCCGCCTACCGTGTGACCTCGGCTGACGAGTTCGCTGACGAGTGCGGGTGTTTCGTTGACGCGGTTGCCGACGACGAAGAAGGTGGCCTTCGAGTCAACCGAGGCCAGCGCTTCGATGATGCGCCTGGTGAAGGGTCCCGGGCCGTCGTCGAAGGTGAGTGCGAATGTACGTTCGTCAGGTGAGCCGGGTGAATTCGGCAAATCGTGCAACCTCTTGATGACTTTCGCCACGTCGCCACTCTACGGCGGGAATTCGGTGGGGGATTGCAGATGTCCTCTAGGAGTCGGTTGTCGTTTTGGTAGCTTTCCGGCCTTGTAGGGTCTGATTCCGTGAGCGGAACGACCGGTGATGACTACACCGAACGACTGTCGACGTTGGCCACCAAGCGCTGGAAGATCCTCTTGGACACACAGCGACCGTACAGATGGAAACTCCGCCGAATGGAACCCGGCCGTACTCTTGATATCGGTTGCGGGATTGGGAGGAACCT
>CAYQFM010000125.1:0-6484 GCA_964416735.1 uncultured Iamiaceae bacterium
TTGTGCGGGGTGCGCCTGACGCAAACCCCATCGCTGCATCGTCCGTCCTCATCAATGCCTATGTGAGTGAGCACACAGCAGGGGTCCGCGGTGATACCACCGACGACTCCATGTTGATCAAGGTCGCTTGGGATTTTGAGGACGAGTCGCCGGACAACGATGCACGGGGTTCACGCAGTCCTGGTTCGATGGTGCCGGTAATCGAGACCCACATGGTCAACACAGTGCTCACCAACGGGGCGCGCTACTACGTGGACCACGCACATCCGGAACTTTCGACCCCCGAGTGTGCCGATGCTCGTTCCGTCGTGGTCTATGACCGGGCGGCAGAGGTGATCCTGCGGCAATCAATGGCAGCGGCCATGAAGATTCTCCCGGCTGGTCAGGAGATCGTGATCTACAAGAACAACTCCGACCGCAAGGGGAATTCATACGGCACCCACGAGAACTACATGATGGACCGCCAGACCCCTTTCGGCCGGATCGTGACCGGGGCGTTGACGCACTTTGTCACCCGTCAGATCTTCACCGGCGCCGGAAAGGTCGGCTCGGAGATTCCGAATGTGACCTCCAAGGAGGTTCCGTTTCAGATAACACAACGCGCAGACTTCTTCGAGGAGATCGTCGGCCTCGAGACCACCATCAAGCGCCCGATCATCAATACTCGTGACGAACCACACGCCGATCCCAGAAAATACCGTCGCCTGCATGTGATCGTCGGTGACGCAAACCTCTCCGAGGTGGCCAACTTCTTGAAGGTGGGTACCACCGCAATCGTGCTGGCGATGGTCGAGGACGAGTTCATGGGTCGCGACATCGTCTTCGAATCACCGGTGGAGGCACTGCGACAGGTCTCGAGGGACCTGACACTGAACGCGCCGCTGACGCTTGAAGACGGATCCACCATCACAGCTCTCGATGTCCAGTGGGAACTGTTGGGCCGCGCTCGGAAGTATGCCGAAGAAAGAGGCCTCGAGTGTGCGGGCGGCGAGGTCGCCTACGAGGTGCTGGACCGGTGGGAGAGTGTCCTGGGTGGCCTCGGAACGGATTTCATGAGGCTCGCCGACCAAATCGACTGGGTGGGAAAGTACCGCCTGATCGAGGGTTACCGCGAGCGCAACGGCCTGCGGTGGCGCGACGCAAAGCTCGCAGCCATGGATCTCCAGTACCACGACCTACGGCCGGAACGCTCGTTGTTCCAGCGTCTCGGAATGCAGAGGATCACCACGGACGAAGAGGTCCTGAGAGCGACTACCGAGCCGCCTGAAGACACCCGTGCGTACTTCCGCGGAAGGTGTCTGCAGAAATGGCCCGGAGACATTGTCTCCGCAAATTGGGATTCACTGGTCTTTGACGTTGGCGGCGATTCACTGCGACGGGTTCCAATGCTCGAGCCGTCACGCGGAACTGCCGAGTATGTGGGTAGGTTGTTGGATGAGAGTGCAACGCCGTTGGAACTGCTGGAACGGCTCGGTTCCTGAACCTGACTGGGAGACTTCGGAGAATGGCCGAGAGAGAACAGATAAAGAAGCCTGCACCGGCCAAGAGGGAAGAGGCCGCGTCGGAGGTACCCGCCGGGTCCGAGAAGGGCCAAAAGCTCAAGGCCGATCTTGATGATCTGCTTGACGAAATTGACGGCGTCCTCGAGACCAATGCGGAAGAATTCGTCAAGAGCTACGTTCAAAAGGGCGGGCAGTAAGCTCTGACGTTGTGACGATTCCTTTCTTCTCGCCCACGGACGACCCGGGCCCCAGTTTCACCGCCCTTTTGGCACGCTCTGGGATGGAACCGCCGGTTCCTGTGATCTCGCCGGAAGACCGTGCCCAGATCACCCACGGCACCACGGTTGTGGCCCTGCGATGTTGCGATGGTGTGGTCATGGCCGGAGATCGTCGCGCCACGTCGGGCAATTTCATCTCGCATCGTTCGATAGAGAAGGTGTTCCCCGCCGACCGTCACAGTGGCGTGGCCATTGCCGGAGCGGCAGGCCCGGCAATGGAGATGGTCAAGCTCTTCCAGCTTCAACTCGAGCACTACGAAAAGGTCGAGGGATCGCCGCTGAGTCTGGAAGGCAAGGCGAATCAGCTTTCCCAGATGGTCCGCTCGAATTTGCCGGCCGCAATGCAGGGGCTGGGCGTCGTGCCGATCTTCGCCGGTTTCGACACGCACCGCGAGACGGGAAGGCTTTTTGAATACGACATTACGGGTGGGCGCTACGAAGAGACCCGCTTCGCATCCAGTGGTTCAGGAAGCCTGCATGCCGGCACGGTGATCAAGCTTGGTTACCGGGAAGGAATGTCTCGACGTGATGCCACCGTTCTCGCCATTCGGTCACTCTTCGAGGCCGCGGACGAAGACTCGGCAACGGGAGGTCCGGATCTGGTCCGCGGAATCTACCCGGTGACGGCAACGATCACGGCGGATGGTTTTGAACGTGTTCCAGAACCAGAGGTGGCAGACATCTTCCGAGAACTCATAGTTGACCTCACCCGGTTGGAGGACCAGGGCGGATCGCACCTACCCGAGACCAGTTCAGACGGAGGTGGTGCCTGATGAATATGCCGTTCTACGTTGCACCGGAACAGGTCATGAAGGACAGGGCCGACTACGCCCGAAAAGGAATTGCCCGCGGTAGGAGCCTCGCGGCGGTGGTGTTCGCTGATGGAATTCTGATCTGTGCAGAGAACCCGTCGACGACCCTGAGGAAGATCTCTGAGATCTACGACCGAATCGCGTTTGCCGGCGTCGGCAAGTACAACGAGTTCGATCAGCTCCGCATCGCCGGGGTGCGGTCCGCTGACCTGAAGGGTTACGCCTACAGCCGTGAGGACGTCGAAGCTCGTGGTCTCGCCAACCAGTACGCACAGATTCTCGGCCAGATCTACGACGGCACCGTGATGGATGAGGAGAACTTCACGGTGCTCGGCGGTGAGGCTGAGGCCATTGCCACACGACTCTCAGAGACTTGGTCTCCCGGAATGGATCTGGCTGCAGCGGTTGCCGGCGCTACGAATGCCCTTGCTGGCGAAGAGCGTGAACTGACCCCGGCGGACCTGGAAGTGGCCGTCCTCGCTCGTACCAATGGACGACGAGCGTTCCGTCGTATAGATCGATCGGAGATCGCCGACCTGCTCAGTTCGGCGTAGCGGTCATGGACAGGCGGATCTTCGGGATCGAGAACGAATACGGGATCACGTGCACTCTGCGCGGTCAGCGCCGCCTCAGCCCCGATGAAGTAGCGCGCTACCTCTTCCGTAGAGTCGTCTCTTGGGGCCGGAGTTCCAATGTGTTCCTCTCCAACGGCGCACGCCTGTACCTCGATGTCGGATCGCATCCCGAGTACGCCACGCCCGAATGCGACTCGGTCTACGACGTGGTTGCCCACGACAAGGCGGGTGAACGGATTCTCGAACAACTGCTCATCAGCGCCGAACGTCGACTCGGTGAAGAGGGGATCCGGGGCCAGATCTATCTGTTCAAGAACAACACAGATTCCGCGGGTAATTCATACGGCTGTCATGAGAACTACCTGACCAGTCGCCAAGACAACCTCAATCGGTACGCAGAGGTGCTGATCCCGTTTCTGGTCAGCCGCCAGATCTACGCCGGTGCCGGAAAGGTGCTCCAGACGGCGCGTGGGGCCATTTTCTGCATCAGTCAGCGTGCCGAACACATATGGGAAGGCGTGTCGAGCGCCACCACCCGATCTCGCCCGATAATCAACACGCGCGACGAACCGCATTCCGATGCCGAGTTGTACCGCCGACTCCACGTGATCGTCGGAGATTCGAACATGAGCGAGTACGCCTCGTTTCTCAAGGTCGGTGCAGCGAGCCTGCTACTGCGGATGCTCGAAGAGCCATCTGTGGTGCTCAGAGACATGACGCTGGAGAATCCGATCCGGGCAATTCGCGAGATCAGTCACGACATCACCTGTACCCGTAGGGTGCGGCTTGCCAACGGTCGGGAAGCAAGTGCGTTGGACATCCAGAGCGAATACCTGGAGCGGGCACTCAAGTTTGCCGAGCATCGCGACCTCACTCCCGAAGAGAAGCAGGCGCTCATGATGTGGGAGCACTGCATAGCGGGAATTGAACGGGATCCGCTTTCCCTCGACAGGGAGTGCGACTGGGTGATCAAGCACAATCTCATCGAGAACTACCGAATGAAGAACGACCTCGAGATGTCAGATCCGAAGGTTGCCTTGCTCGATCTCCAGTATCACGACATCGACCGCTCGCGAAGCATCTTCTACAAGATGCAGGAACGTGACCTCGTCGAGCGGATCTGTACCGATATCGACATCAACGCGGCAATCGACAATCCTCCCCAGACCACCAGGGCGCGACTGAGGTGGGAATTCATCCGCAGGGGCACAGAGCGCAAGCGTGTTGACACGGGGAGCTGGTTACACCTCAAGGTGAACGACCAGACTCAGCGAACGGTGTTGTGCAAAGACCCTTTCAGGTCACACGATGAACGGGTCGAGAAGCTGATCGCTTCCCTCTGACGAGCCGTGTGGCCCGGGTCGCCTGGTGGCGGTTCGATCGGCTTGTCTCGATGGATCCGGCTCACCGCCCACGGATTCCGAGGTAACATCATCGGGGAGTACGAGTTTCGAGTACGAGTTTCGAGTACGAGTTTCAATGCGACTTCCGTCGCGACGTTCGATACGGCAAGGCTCCCGAGATCGGTGACTTCTTCGACTTCACATCATGCCCGTCCGCCACGATCACCGTTGTGGCCCACCGATCGTGATGTCGTGGGATCGCTCTGAGCGGACCGGGTGGAGGTCGACCCTTCGGCGCCGTGATTTCGACCGAGATCGAGGTTGGGTCTTCGCCTCCCTGCACACCGGTGCCCATATGGAATTGACTCCGATACAACCCCCGTGGATGGCCGAGCAGTGACAGAGGTCTTCGATCACCGATGATCGCGCTGCTGATCGTGTTCGTGGCGACCGGTCTCGTCCTGGTTGCCTTCGGGGCCCGTCTCGGCCCGCGTGCCTTCTACGTCGGGGCCGTGCCGTGCTTGGCGGCGACGGTGTGGACGGTCGCCAATCTCGCACGGATCGTCGCAGGTGGGACGGTCGAGCAGAAGGCGGCATGGGCCTCCAGCCTCGGTCTGGAGATCGACCTCCGCCTGGATGGGCTCACCGCGACGATGTCACTCGTCGTCGCCGGGATCGGCGTGCTAGTGATGGTGTACGCCGCCCACTACTTCGCCAGGGACGCACGCGACCTCGGCCGCCTTGCGGGTCTGTTGGTGTTGTTCGGGGGCTCGATGCTCGGCCTCGTGTGGGCCAACCACGTGATCTTGCTCTACACCTGTTGGGAGCTCACATCGATCACCTCGTTCCTGTTGATCGGCAACCGCCACTCCGAGTCCCGGGCACGCGCCGCGGCGCTCCAGGCGCTCCTGATCACCGGTGCGGGCGGCTTGGCCTTGTTCGCCGGCCTGCTGCTCATCGCCCAGGAAGCGGGTACGTTCGTTCTGACCACCATCCTCGAGCACCCACCCGGGCCGACACCGACGATCACCGTTGCAATTGTCCTGGTCCTCGTCGGTGTCGTGACGAAGTCGGCCCAGTACCCGTTCCACTTCTGGCTCCCGGGAGCGATGGCGGCACCCACGCCCGTCAGCACGTATCTCCACTCGGCGACGATGGTGAAGGCCGGTGTCTTCCTGCTGTCCCTCACCGCACCGGTCTTCGCTACCACGGGTGCGTGGCGCCCGTTGGTGATCGCTGCGGGTTGCTCGTCGTTGGTCTTCGGTGGCCTGCGTGCCCTGCGCCAACACGACCTCAAGCTCCTCCTTGCGTTCGGAACCGTCAGCCAACTTGGTCTGCTGGTCGTGTTGTTCGGGATCGGGACACCGGCTGCAGCAACTGCCGGCTGGGTCTTGTTGGTGGCCCATGCAGCGTTCAAGGCGACGTTGTTCATGGTGGTGGGGATCATCGACCACCAGACCGGCACCAGAGACTTCCGCGAACTCCCTCCGCTGGGGAAGAGATGGCGGGGCGTGGAGATCGTCACGTTGCTGGCGGTTGCCTCGATGGCGGGAGTCCCGTTGGGGGCCGGCTTCGTGGCGAAGGAACTCACCTACGGCGCCCTCGACGATGTGCCGTTCGCCGGCGGTGCGTTCCTGTTGGCGGTCGTCGTGGTGGGCGCCATGCTCACGGTCGCGTATTCCATACGTTTCTACTGGTGCACCTTCGTGGAGCCACGCCGTCGGGCGTTCGGTGAGCCGACGCCAGCCGCCCCGTCGAAGCTGTTCGTCGCACCGGCAACCGTCTGCGCCGCTGTCGGGTTGGTGCTCGGTGTGGCGCCGGGGCTCGCTGACGGCCTCCTCGGCGCGTCGCTCTCAGGGTTCGGCGGGGCTGTAGTCCCGGTTCACCTGTCGGTCTGGCACGGATTGGGGCTACCGGTGCTTCTCTCGGTGGTCGCGGTCGGAGGCGGAGTCGTTCTCGCGGCCGGTGGCAGGT
>CAYQFM010000126.1:0-6468 GCA_964416735.1 uncultured Iamiaceae bacterium
GCAGAAATGAGCCGTGGCGTACCCTAAAGATCTCCGCACCCGCCAGATGCCTTTCTCGATGTCGATGATCTTCTTTGCGTTGTTCGATGCGTGTAGAGCCCCGACCGATGCGGAGCCAAACTGGTTGCGAATGAGGGTGTAAACGCCGTAAAAGACCCCCACGTAGGCGACCTCGTGCCACCAGACAAGGCGGGTTTTTTGGCCAGCGTCACGCATGGTGGTTTCGTCTATGCTGGTCACAGGTGTTGTTCACTGCGATCGATGGGAGATCGAGACATGCGCCAACGTGCAATGCGGGCAACGGCGGTTCTGGTTGGGTCGTCATGGATTTTCGCGGCTTGTTCAACGGGCGGTTCCGACCAGGCTGAGGTGTCGACGGGGACACCGGATGCTGTCCAATCGCAGAGTGTTTCGCAGGTTGGTGACATCGTACCCGCAGCGGTGCTCGGCCAAGCTGCACAGGCCACCTGCGAGAATGTGACCACCGGCCGCGTTTCGGCTGAACTGGCTGTCGCGGACGTCTCGTTGTTCACGGTTGCCAGCGGCTCAGGAACGCTGAAGCTGACCAGTGACTTCGACATGCCCGCTGGTCGCGTCTCGACCACGGTCGACGCATCCGGCATGTCGAGCATCGTGGCGCCCTTTGCGGGGATGATCGATTCAGAGCTTGGTGGAGACATAGTCGGGTCATTGAAGGATCCGGCCACGACCGTGGTGGACGGCGACAACGTCTACGTGAAGGCTTGGCCGTTTGTCACAGAGATGGCGGGAGCTGATACTCCGTGGATCCAGATCTCGGTGCCCGACGGTGTTCCGTCCATGAACGAAGGTATCGGTCCGCTTGGCGGAGTCGATAATTGCGACTTCATGGGCGCACTAGCCGCAGTTGGCGGTGAAATGACCGACGCTGGAACAGAACAGATCGACGGTGTGGAGACAACCCACTACACGGGGAAGGTCGATCTGACCGCATCGTTGGACAAGATCCCCGACGAGGCCAAGGGTGAAGTCGAAGACGCCGTCGGCTGGATCGATGGTGCGCCGGAGATCCCCTTGGAGGTGTGGGTGGGCGATGATGGCCTGCTGCGACGCCTGGTGGTGGACATGGATCTTGCCAAGCTGGGAATGGATGTGACGGGGTCGGCGAAGCTGACCGTAAATCTGACATCGCTGGGTGAACCCGTGCCCATCACCGTTCCCCCTGCCGATCAGGTGACGGTGATCGATATCGAATCACTGCTCTCCAAGGGAATCGGTTTCCCGGGGATTCCTGCCCACGACTGAGGGTCAGTGTCGTTGAACTTCAGTGATGTTGAACTTCAGTGCTGCTGAAGCCCAGGGCTGCTGAACGTCAGCTCGTCGTCTTCTCCAAGAAACGTTCGCTGTTCACCACGACCCGGGTGACGCGTCCCACCGCAACCAGGCCACGCTCGTCATTCACCGAGACCGTGAAGACGACACGCCTTCCCGACACCTTCTCCACTGTCGCCTCGGCACAAACCTTCTGACCCACCGCAGACGGTGCCAGGTGGTCGAACTGCACCTTCATGGCAACGGATGTATCGCCCGGTTCGAGATGGTCGACCAGCGCAGCCACGGCCGCCTGTTCGCACAGTGCAATTAGTCGGGGGGTGGCGAGCACTGGGACGTTGCCGGAACCGATAGCGATGGCGGTGTCGTTTTCGGTGACGGTGAGGTCCAGCTTCGCGCTCAAGCCGGGTTCAATGACCATTCCCGGTACCATAAGCCTCCCGCGTGCGAGCGGCCAGCCTGAGGCCGGATCGTGGTGAATTTGAAGAGAGGTCGTCGTCAGTGATCGAAGAGGCCGTGATTGGTCGGGTTCTGGGTGTCGCCCTGCGTAACGGTGGCGATTTCGCAGAGGTGTTCGTGGAGGACAAGCGGTCGTCATCGGGGTTGCTCGATGACGGCAAGGTCGAGGAACTCACGTCTGGGCGTGACCGTGGAGCCGGCATCCGGGTGGTCGTCGGTGAGACGACCGGGTTCGCCCATACAGCGGATCTGACAGAGGAGGGGTTACGCGCTGCCGCCGAGGCGGCGGCAGGTGCCGCCCGCTCCGGTGGTGGGGGGGTGCGTACGGTTTCGCTGGAGCGTCAAGAGGTCTCGAGAGGGTATGACATCGAGAGCTATCCGTCTGAGATCCCCAAGGCGGCAAAGGTCGAGTTGCTCACCCGTGCGAATGACACCGCAAGGTCCAGCGGTTCAGCCATAAGCCAGGTCTCCGCCAGTTTTGGCGACAGTCGTCGCCGGATTCTTGTGGCCAACTCCGACGGACTGTTGGTGGGTGATGAAACCGTCCGGACGGTGTTTTCGGTCTCGTGTGTTGCCTCGGGTGACACAGGGATGCAGACCGGGCGTGAAGCTGTCGGCCTTACGGTGGGCTGGGAGTTGTTCGACACGTATGACGTGGACGAGCTTGCGCGCAGCGCGGCGGAGCGGGCCCTCACCAAGCTTGCTGCTCGCCCGGCGCCGAGTGGTCAGATGCCGGTTGTCATCGGTAGTGGCGGTGGCGGTGTCCTGTTCCATGAGGCGTGTGGTCACGGCCTTGAAGCCGATCTTGTGGCGAAGGGTGCCTCGGTGTTCAAGGGACGGATCGGTGAGCGCGTGGCAAGTCCGGGCGTGACCGTCGTCGATGATGGAACGATGGCCAAGGAGTGGGGAAACATCGCTATTGACGATGAGGGCCACAAAGCACAACGCAACGTTCTCATCGAGGACGGATATCTGACCGATTACATGTGGGACATGCTCAGGTCCCGCAAGGAAGGTCGGGTAAGTTCCGGAAACGGCCGCCGCCAGAGCTACCAGTATCTGCCGATGGTGAGAATGACGAACACGTACCTGCTCGCCGGAACCGATGACCCCGACGACATCATTGCTTCTACGGACAACGGCGTGTTCGTGAAACACCTGGGCGGCGGCCAGGTCAACACGGCCACCGGCGACTTCGTGTTCGGAATGACCGAGGCGTACCTGATCGAGAACGGCAAGATCACCGAACCGATTCGTGAGGGGAACCTGATCGGGAATGGTCCCGAGGTCTTGAGCCGGATCGATGCCTTGGGCAACGACTTCTCCATGGGTCCGCCCGGGACCTGCGGAAAGGATGGTCAGGGAGTGCCGGTGGGTGACGGTGTTCCGACCCTGCGGGTCACCGCGCTGACCGTGGGAGGTACCGCAGCATGAGCGCGGGAGACGACCTGCTCGAACTCGGTGACCGGATTGTTTCGATGGCGGAGGGTGACGAACAGATCGAAGCGGTTGTGGTCCGCGGCCTGGAAACCGAGATCAAAGTGCACGAGGGCGAGGTGGAGTCACTGTCCTCGGCGCAGTCCCAGGGGATTGGGATCCGTGTCATATCGGGAGGCCGTCAAGGGTTCGCTTATGCGGGTTCGATCGAACCCGGCGTCATCGCCGAAACACTCGCTGACGCTCGGGACAATGCCAGTTTTGGCACCGTCGATGAGTTCTTGGGATTGGCCGAACCCGACGGGGTCAGACCTGTTGAGTTGGACCTGTGGCGTGAGAGCCTCGTTGCGTTCCCCGTCGACGAGAAGGTGGCGATGGCGCTCGAACTCGAGCGAGCGGTGCGGGCGGCCGACCCGCGTATTTCGGGTCTCGAAAGTGCTGAGTATGTCGACTCGCGTGGCGAGTCTGCGATTGTCTCGACCGCCGGCATCCGCTCTTACGGCCGTGGTACCGGGTGCTATCTGGCCGCTTACGCAATGGCGACGGAGGGGGACGAGACCCAGACGGGTTTTGGTTATTCAGTTGGACGCCAACCGGACGAACTCGACATTTCTGTGGTTGCCAAGGATGCAGCCGAGAGAGCCACCCGGCTGCTGGGTGCCAAGAAGCCGTCGAGCGCACGACTTCCCGTCGTGTTGGATCCGTGGGTGACGGCCCAGTTCCTGGGAATCCTGGCCTTCACGCTCAACGGCGAGTCGGTACTCAAGGGCCGTTCGTTGTTCGCCGACCGTCTGGATGAACTTGTCGCGTCGCCTCTGGTGACCATGGTGGATGATCCGACGAATCCGCTTGCGTTCACGGCGACCGACCGGGACGGTGAAGGTCTGGCAACGCGTCGCAATGTGCTCATCGAGAACGGCCGTCTGGAGAAGTTCGTCCACAACGCCTACACGGCTCGTCGGGCGGCAACGGTGTCGACGGGTTCTGCCGTACGCGGATTCAGGAGCACGCCTGGAGTCGGCTGCATGGCCACCTCACTTGTGCCGGGGGAGAAGTCACAGGCGGAGTTGATCGCCGGAATCGATGACGGAATCCTTATTCAGGTGGTGACCGGCCTGCACTCGGGCGTCAACCCCGTGAGCGGCGATTCCTCCACGGGCGCCGAAGGCCTGCGTATCCGCAACGGCGAGCTTGCCGAACCACTGCGGGAGTTCACCATTGCCTCGACGCTCCAGAAGATGCTGGGCGATGTCGAGGCTGTCGGGTCGGATCTCCAGTGGTTGCCCATGAGTGCAGCGGGAGTCAGCCTGGTGCTGTCGGAGGTCACACTCAGCGGAGAGTGATCACCCCGCACCAGCCAGCACAAGAACCACGACTCCCTCGGTCAACGCCTGTGTGACCGCCAGCACCTCGGTGTCGCGCACAGCCACGGTGACGGCATCTTCGCTGACATCGATGACCACGGCGTCCCGGGTCAGCTCCGCCGATGCCCGACCGCCCAGCAGGTCGACGCGGTCACCTGTTGCCAGGGTGGGTGCTGGAACATCCAGAGGAATCGATATTCCTCTGTGACCAGAAGGTATGAGGGCCGCTGGGCCGTTTACTCCGGTTGGGGCGAGGCGCGCTTCAAGGATCGGTTCATCGGGATGGATCGTTTCGGTGACCGTGCGACCGACTGATGAGTCGGCGGTTCCCTGAGGAATGACAGCGACTGGTATCTCACGGATCTCGATGTCCCCGTCGGTAATCTCGACACCTACGTCGAGTTTCTGCCGTGCAACAGAAACAGCTCGGGTGGTTCCGTATGACGAGGTGACCGATTCCGCCCTCGACACCACACCCAGTGTCAAACCCCCGGCCACCAATGCCAGGACGATGCCGACGACGCGACCCCTGATGGGATGGTGAATCAACCTTGAGACTGGTGTCCGGCTTCGGCTTGCAATTGGCCGGGTAACGGCGGCTCGACGGTACATGGCTTCCTCCTGCATCACACTTTGCAAGGGGAAGGTTTCGGGGGAAGGTTGCGGGGGAAGGTTTCCGGAAATGTCTCGGGGAATGTCTCGGAAGAGGAACTAGAGACTACGCGTCACCCGATGCGGTTGAAACGGTTTCCTTGGCGGCCGAACTTGTCTTGTTCGAACTCGAGGTGTCCGAACTCGAGGTGTCCGACTTGACGCCAGATGTACCGGCAGATCCGTTTGAGTCACCGCTCGACGGTGAACCGCCACTGTCGTTGGTGTCTTTCGATGCGCTGCTGGAAGAACTCGGCGAAGCTGAAGGACTGGTTCCCGATGACCTGGCGTCATTCTTGTAGAAACCGCTCCCCTTGAACGAGATGGCAACCGCACCAAACTTCTTGCGGAGTTCGCCATGGCACTCGGGGCACTCGGTGAGTGGATCATCCGAGAACGCCTGAACGGCATCGAACTCGTGCCCGCACTCGCGGCATCGGTATTCATATGTCGGCATCAAATTCCTCCACCGACCCACTGTTAGCACTCGCAGGTCGAGAGTGCCAGCATAGCGGTACACGACGATCAGGACATATACACGCAGTCTCTCTACGATGGCGGTATGCCCAAGGTGAAGAAGGCGGTCATACCGGCGGCGGGCCTGGGAACCAGGTTCCTTCCCGCTACCAAGGCACAGCCGAAAGAGATGCTCCCTGTCGTCGACAAACCTGCGATCCAGTACGTCGTGGAAGAGGCCGTTCGAGCTGGAATCGACGACATCCTCATCATCACAGGACGTGGCAAACGGTCGTTGGAGGACCACTTCGACCGGAATTTTGAACTCGAGCATTTTCTGGAGTTGAAGGGCAAAGAGGACGACCTGGCGGAGATTCGGAGGTTGGCCGAGATGGCGGACATCCATTTCATCCGACAGGGAGAACCCCTGGGGCTCGGTCACGCTGTCGGTATTGCACGCAAGCACGTGGGTGACAACCCGTTCGTGGTGATGCTGGGTGACGACATCATGGACAACCGTTCCACTGTGTTGAACGACATGATGACGACCTTTGAGCACAGCGGTGGCTCTGTTGTGGCACTTCGCGAGGTCCCGTCGGTGGAGATCTCGTCGTACGGATGTGTCGACCCCGAAGTGCTCGACGGCAACCTTGTCCGTATCGTCGGAATTGTGGAGAAGCCGGCGCCCGTAGATGCGCCGTCGAACCTTGCGGTGATGGGTCGGTATGTCTTCACCGCTGAGATATTCGACATGATTGACCGGGTCCAGCCTGGTGTTGGTGGCGAGATC
>CAYQFM010000127.1:0-6439 GCA_964416735.1 uncultured Iamiaceae bacterium
GATGACCGTGTAGCGGTAGGTGGACTCCGCACGGCCCTTCATTGGGGCATCCTCGGTGTGGACACGCAACTGGCTGCCCGGTCCGGCCAGGTCCATCGCTGCCGACGCCAAGCGGCGTGAGAACTCGGTAGCGAACAGCTTGTACTCGGAGGCCTCGCCGGTGGGGGGCGCCACCTCTTGGCCGGTCTCTTTGTGGGCACGCTCGCCCTTGACCGACTTGTCGACCACCTTGAGGCCCATCACGCGAGCCACCTCTGCGTCGGTGTGCAGCCGGGCGATCTGTGCCCGCACCACGGGATCATCCTTCAGCGGTTCACCGTCACGCACCTCTTCACGCACCCAGTCGGTCAGCAGGTCCAAGCGCTGCTTGATGGGTGAGACCGTGAACATGGTGAAGCGTTCGAGGTCAAGCGCTTGACTGATGTACTGGAACCCTTTGTTCACTTCGCCCACGACGTACTCGTCGGGCACGAAGACGTCGTCTAGAAACACCTCGTTTGTGCGCTCGTCGCCCATCGTCCAGATGCCGTGGATCGTGATGTTCGGATGATCTAGAGGAACGAGCATGAGGGTGATGCCGTGGTGCTTGTTCTCGGGATCGGTGCGCACGCCCACCCAGTACCACTCGGCGAAGTGGGCCGAGGTCGTCCAAGTCTTCTGGCCGTTCAGCAACCAACCGGACTTCCCATCCTGCTCGGTGCGCGTGGCCTTCAACTTCATCGCAGCGGCATCGGAACCGGCGTTCGGCTCGCTGTAGCCGACGGCAAATTCGACGTCGTTCTCGAGGATCTTCGGAAGGAACTCGTCCTTCAGGTAATCGCTGCCGTGGGCGATGAGGGTCTTGCCGATGATGCCCACGCCCTTTCCGATCTGTGGACCGCCCCTACCGGCGAGCGCCTCGTTGAGCAGGTACTCGTAGACGCCTTCGCCTTCGCTTCCGCCGTATTCCTTGGGCCAGGTCAACCCCAACCAACCCTTGTGGCCAAGTTCTTTCATGAACGCACGGCGCTTGGGGGTGTCGACGATCTGCGCCATGTTCTCACGTGTCACGTCGAACACGTCCGGGTCGTCGTTGGCGTCGAGGAACTGCTCCACCTCGGCGAGGAAGTCAATCTGTTCCTGAGAGAACTCGAAGTCCATTGCGGCTCCTTGGGCGATCTTGGGCGCCCCGCGTCGAATGGCAGGGACCCAGTGATGCTAGGTAGATACGGCGGGAGCGTCCAACGCCAGAGAGCCGTCTTTCCGGTCGGTATATGAAAAATATGTAAACACAATGAAATTCCTTGGATGTCTTGTATGGGCGGGCTACGATCACGCTGATGGCCGGACTGCCACCGCCTCCGATTGCTCCGCCGCCCCCGATTGCAAGGTGTCCCATGTGCTGGGCTCCTTTGGGTCCCGACCCTCGTCGGTGCGCGGTTTGTGACTCACGCCTTGATAGCCCCGAAGCACTTCGGCTGGCTGAACTAGATCGGGATCTGGCCGCTCTTTCAGCTCGAGGAACCGCACTCAATGCGGAGCGTGAGGTGCTGGTTGCCACGATCCGTCAGATGGGTGCCCCGCGGGGCACGGCATGGAGCAATCTGCCACCACCCCCGCCTCTGGCTCCGACGACAGGCCCGATGCCCGGACCAGTGGCGGGAGCGCGCGTGGCGAACTCGGGCGAGTGGCGTCCGGCGAGTCTCGGAACGGCACTGTTGTGGGTGGGGGTCGTGCTGCTCGCGCTGGCGAGTCTGATATTTGCGATTGTCGCTTGGCCGTCACTGGGCGATGCGGCTCGCCTCGCCGTTCTGGTAGCGGCGACCGCTGGAGTGGGAGGGGCATGGTTCGGACTCCGGCGCAGACTGCCCGTTACCAGCGAGGCGATATCGGCCCTGTTCGTTGTGATGCTGTTGATCAACTGGTGGATTGCGTGGGTTGCATTTGATGATGGCCATGTCGATGGCATCGTGTGGTGGGGAAGATGGAGTATCGGCCTGATTCTGATTGGCGTTGCCGGAGCAGCGATGGGTGCGGCCACCGATCAGAAGACACCCCGAGTCGTCTCCGGTTTGCTCGTTTCGCTTTCGGGCGGCGTGGGCGTGGCCTGGGTGGCGCACTCCGAACGTGCGGCCGCCTTTGGGCTGACGGCGGTTGTGACCGTCCTGACGGTTGTTGCAATCACTGCCGCTCGTCAAGCGGGGTGGAAGGGATTTGCCGCGTCGGTTGCAAGTGTCGCCGCGGTCATGTGGATCGTTGCGCTCGGTTTCGCCGCGTGGGCGACGTCGGTCAGGACGATCGGTGAGGCGACGATTTCAGCCCTTGTGACATTGTCACTGGCGGCGCCGTTGTTGATCATTCGAATCGGAAGCGTCAAGGATCGAGCGGAACGCAATGCCGATGCGGCTCTCGGATACCTGGTGGCGTTGCTGGGCATCTGGGCGGTGATGGATGTCCTCGCTGTGGGCTTGAGCGATGACGGGTTCGTGGTTGCCGGTGCAGGTGTTGGTCTGTTGGTCATGGTGGTCACGCGGTTCGTACCGGGGCGGGCATTGGCCGGCTGGTGGGCGGGTGGTTTCACGGCCGCCGGAATAGCCGCAGTGCCTGCCGCTCTGGTTCCGATGGAGTTGGCGGGGCGCCTCGTGGAAGCCCTTGAAGTCGGTGCCGCCATGACCGGTGACCTCAGCAGTTCGGTGCGGGCGCTGCTGGCCGTTGGTCGTTTCAACTATCCCGGCTACGAATACCGCAACTACGACCCAATGGTGTCATTGGGCGAGACCCGAATGGCCCTGGCGGTCTTGACAATCGTTGTCCTGGCGGTGGCCTTCGAAGCGATTGATCTACCCGGCTTCCCGCGGCGTTTCGGGACCGTGCTGTCGTCGCTGTCTGGCTGCGCTGCGTTGGCCGGAATTGTGGTGCTGGTTCCGTTTTCGGTCCCGACCAGTGTGTTGGCAGGCGTCATCGTCGTGATGGCTGCCGTGGTCGCAATCGGCGGAGTCTGTGCGGCCCTCGAACGTGACCCACGGGTGCCCGGGGCAGTGACCATCAGCGCTTACGTCCTGTTGGGGATCGTATGGGTCTTCGGCTGGCTGTTGGGCTTGGTGGATGCTTGGACGACCGTCGCCACGCTCGGGGTCGGGTCGTCGGTTGCAATCGTGGTGTCGTTGTCTGCTCGCCCGGACTCCGCGCGGTCCGCCTTCGCCGCAGTGGCCACCGTGATGACCGTGACTTTGGCCGGTGTTGTCACCTCCGCAGTGGGTGCCGGTCCGGGTGTGGTCGGGTTCGTCGTGGTGGTCGCCGCATGCGTTGTCGCCAACGCGGTCACACGTGTGAGCTCGGTCGAAATGGTTCGGGTTCCCACAGAAGCAATTGCGCTGTGCGCGATGGTCTTCGGAGTTGCCTATGCGGCCGATGGCGAATTGTCGTGGGGGGCGTTGTCGCTGGCGGCCACGGTTCCAAGCTTCCTTGTGGCAGGCATGGCTCCGAGTCGGAGTGGCTACCGTTGGGTTGCGGCACCGTGTTCGGTCATGGCTTGGTGGGTTTTCCTGGCCACCATCGAGGCCGATTGGGCCGGGGTGGTCGAGGTGTACACCGTTCCGGCCGCCGCTGTTGCCTTGGGCGTCGGTTGGCTAGCGCGACGCGGCCGACCGGGTGGCCACGATCCGGCTTGCAACTCCTGGCTGCTATTCGGACCGGGGCTGTTTCTCGGCTTTGCGCCAACGCTCACCCTCTTGGTGGTCGAGCCCGCTCAAGTGCGGGGTCCCGCCACCCTGGTGGCTGCAATTGCTGTGGCGCTCGTGGGAGTGTGGCGACGCCTTCAGGCACCGGTGGTGGTTGGGTTCGTGACACTCGTGATACTGGCCATCGACACGCTGTGGCCGGTTGCCGCTCAGGTGGAGCGGTGGGTGCTCATTGCAGTGGCCGGGGTCATTTTCATCTGGCTGGGTGCAACGTTCGAGAGCCGATGGCGTGAACTACGCCGGGCGAGCAGGCTGCTCGGCCGCCTCGACTGATCAGGTCCGACATCTTGAACCTCATCTACTGGATGGAACTTGGTGAGACCAATGACCCATGCCGAACTGACATTCTGGGCGTCCACAACATGAACCCGGGATTCTGCCTCGGCCCTTACCCGATCAACTTCAGCGACGCGCACGCTCCCTGTCTTGGTCCGTGGGACTACTCGAAGCTGAAGCTGGCCAACAGACAGGCAAATCTCTCGTCACCATCCTCGCAATTCACGATCGATGATCAGCAGAGGAAGCGAACAACGCCGCAAGGAGGCCTGCTATGGGTGTGACGCCGAAGGGCTCGGCTCGCCGCAGTCGGCGACTTGTCGCTGTTGTTGCGATCGTGGCAGCGGTCGGCGCCTCAGCCGGTTGCGGAGAGTCAGGGCCTGATGACTCCGTCGTACCCGAAGTGACATCCTCGACAGGTGGCCCCACGACTACTACCTCATCCGCCTCGTCTTCATATCCCACGGGGTCCGAGGTGGAGAGCGAGTGCATCGTTCTTTTTGAGCCCACCATGGGCACGGAAGCGGCTGCACGCCGTGTGGTCCGTAGAGACACGGGCGAACAGGTCGCTTACGGTCCGCCCGGCGAACCGATCCGTCCGGATGACTGGAGGGACAAGTGCCAGGCGGGCTGAACGCCCGCGTAGCTGGATCGGTCATCTTCGAGCGGTAGGTGGAACTTCGTCCCAACCACCTCACCCAGGTGTCAGCATTCGCATGACGTCGTAGGTCGTCGTCGGCCTTCAGTCGGATTGTGCACTTGTATGGGAGACGTCCGGCACGGCCTTCGTTACCCTGAGCCAGCAGCCAGTTCTCCCCCGGTGCGCCGTCATCCCCACCGGCAAGGCCCTGTCTGTCAGGGTGAGATGAGACTGCGTCTGGGGTGAGCCGTAGGGCCCGTCAAGTTGTCTCACGCAATGTTGTCCCACGCAATGTTGTCTCACGTATCAGGCGCCGCGATCATCGACAACACGATGAGCGTCACCCGTCGTCCGCCAAGACCTCGGGCGGTGGGTCTTCGGGCCCACGTTCTTTGGGCTGTGGGTTTTCGGGCACGCTTTCGTCGGACCCGCGTTGTTCAGACAAGCGTTCTTCCGGTACACGCTCTTCGGGTACACGTTCTTCGGGTACCCCTTCGTCGGGTAACGGGTCGAATCTTCGTCGTCGGTGTCGTTGACCCCAGAATCTGGTTCCATCGGGTGTGCGCCAGATGGTGTGTTGGTCATCGGTGATCGAGCACTCCCAACCATCACGGTGGGCAACGCCGTGGTGGTGGCGACACAAAGCGACGAGATTAGAAAGATCTGTCTTACCACCGTGTTGCCAGGAGATGATGTGGTGGTAATCAACCCAGTTGATCTGCGCATCACAGCCTGGGAACACACAACCACCGTCACGCACCGCTATCGCCATTCGTTGGCCAAGTGTTGCAAGCCTTGATGCGTGGCCCACGTCGACAGGTATTCCCATCTTGTCGACCACCACTGCCCACAGGTCCGGATCACACGCCCACAGATCTGAACTCGATTCGGGTAGTGGAGTGCCGTGTTGATCGGTTGTTCGGTTCTCACAGAGCACCATCACAGCCGTCGCACGTGGCACAGAACCCTTGGAGAGATCCGATCCCATGGCCAAATGGGCCAACTCACCAAGAGCAAGACCCAGTAGGACCGAACGAGTCAGTTCGCCTCCGTTGGTCTCTGTGCAACCCGCTGCATTGGAACCCTCTGCGGTGTTGATCACATCGTTGGCTGACGATAAGCGACGAAACAGTTCATCGGCGCTTTGGTCGAGTGCGTTTGATACGACATGGCCTACTTCATCGGACAGGGTGGCTCTCAGGTTCCATGTGTTGTCAAAGCCCCGGTGCAACGACAACTTGTTCACCGTGATGTCATCGGGTTCGACACCTTGTTGGTCGACGCGGTTGACGAGATCTCCCATGGCGACACGAAACGATTCGACACTGCGACCGTGTGCCAGATCGACAATTTCACCCTGAATGAATGAGAAGGTCTCTCTCACTCTGGGATTGAGCACGTCTTTGAGCACTTTCGCGTGATCAAAGCTCATGCCACCTTCATCAACTGTGTCACCGGAACTGATTCGCTCATCGATTTCATTGAGATCACGACGCAAAGAGACACCGACACCGAGGCGTTGGCGAATTCCAGATGCACTGACACCACTTTGTCGAGAAACCCAGGTGGGAGTCTTAAGCCCAAAGCGTTCGTCTGTGATCTGGCGGACATCGAGTTCGGCTAACAGGTGAGCGGAGCTCACCTGCGCCAGAGAGATCAACGTTTCGATTGCCACGACGGATTCGAGCAGATCGTCATCGCCAAATGCTTTGACATCGGCACCGGCGAGTTTGCGGCCCGTCTCGATCAGATCCACACAATCGAACATGTGTACGACTGTAATGAGGTGCTGTGACAGCGATGA
>CAYQFM010000128.1:0-2590 GCA_964416735.1 uncultured Iamiaceae bacterium
TCTTCCGGGCCCTGCGTCAGCAGGGAGCGGACATCGAGATAGTTGCTGCCAACGATCTCGGTGATGTGCCCACGATGGCGCACCTGCTCAAGTACGACACAGTCATGGGTCGCCTGGACGCCACGGTGACGGCTACCGACAAGGGAATCGAGGTCGACGGCAAACTGCTTCAGATCACCGCTATCCGCGAACCAGCGCAGCTTCCCTGGGCCGACCTGGGGGTGGACGTTGTAGTGGAGTCGACGGGGTTCTTCACCAGTCGTGACAAGGCGGCCGGCCATCTCGACGCAGGCGCGCCGTTCGTCATCGTCTCCGCACCGTGTTCGGCAGCCGATAACACCATCGTCATGGGCGTCAACGACGACACCTTTGACCCTGCTACCCAGAAGGTCATCTCCAACGCTTCGTGCACCACGAATTGCTTCGTTCCGATGATCAAGGTTCTTGACGATGCTTTCGGCGTCGAGAAGGGACTCATGACCACGGTCCACGCCTACACCGGCGATCAGAGCCTTGTGGATGGCCCGCACAGCGACCTGCGGCGTGCACGTGCCGCGGCGGCCAACATCGTGCCGTCATCCACCGGTGCGGCTCGCGCCACGGGCTTGGTCCTCCAGGCAATGCAGGGGAAGCTCGATGGAACGGCACTGCGGGTGCCGATTCCGGATGGTTCGATTACCGATTTCGTTGGTGTCCTCGCAAAGGACGTGACCGCTGACGAAGTCAATGCCGCATTCAAGGCTGCATCGCAGTCCGGTCCGATGTCAGACGTCCTCGTTTACTCCGACGAACCCATCGTGTCGGCAGACATCGTCGGCTCGCCAGCGTCGTGCACCTTCGATTCCGGCCTCACCATGGCAATGGGCAACCTCGTGAAGGTCCTTGGCTGGTACGACAACGAGTGGGGCTATTCGAACCGGTTGGTCGACCTCGTCAAGATCGTCGGCGCCGCCAACAAGTGACGGGACCCGTAGTGAGTGTTCCCAGGCTCGAGGATCTCGGTGACGTATCTGGTCGCCGGGTCCTCCTGCGGGCCGACTTCAACGTTCCGATCCGTGACGGGGTTGTCGCGGACGACTTCCGGATCAGAGCAGCGCTTCCCACGATTGAATGGTTGATCGAACGTGGTGCCGAGGTAACCGCTTGTACTCATCTGGGTCGACCAAAGGGTGCTCCCGATCCGAAGTATTCGGTGGAACCTGTGCGCGAGCGCTTGGCCGAGTTGGCGCCGAAGGTCACCTTGTTGGAGAACCTACGCTTCGATCCGGGTGAGACTGCCGATGACCCAGAGTTCGTGCGCAAGTTGGTCGATGGTCAGGACCTGTACGTGAACGATGCGTTTGGGGCATCGCATAGGTCACATGCGTCTATCGTCGGGCCACCCCGGTTCCTGCCATCGGCAGCGGGACGATTGTTGGAACGCGAGGTGGAAGTCCTGCTTCCTCTGCGCACGGAGCCCAAACACCCGTTTGTCTGCATTCTGGGTGGCGCCAAGGTCAGCGACAAGCTTGCAGTCATTGATGCGCTACTGGGTGTTGCCGACTCGTTGATCATCGGCGGTGGCATGTGCTTCACCTTCCTGGCGGCGCAAGGCCATTCGATCGGCGACAGCTTGCTCGAGGCGGAAATGGTGGACACCTGTCGGCGTCTGCTCGACGAACATGGTGACAAGCTCCACCTGCCGACCGACATCACCGCGCTCGGACCGGGCGGCGAGATTGGTGACCCAGCCGCCGGGGGAGAGGTGCGCCAGGTCGGGGCTTCTGTGCCCGATGGATGGAAGGGCCTGGATATCGGTCCCGGTTCAGCTGCGGAATTTGCCGATGTCATTGGCACTGCCAGGACGATCTTCTGGAACGGTCCGATGGGCGTGTTCGAAGACCCCCGTTTCGATGCTGGAACCCGAGCCGTTGCCGAGGCAATGGCCGACGCCAGTGGCTTTACGGTTGTGGGTGGTGGAGACAGCGCCGCAGCGTTGGACGCTTTCGGTCTCGCCGATCAGATGGATCATGTGTCAACCGGCGGTGGCGCGTCGCTCGAGTTGCTGGAACTCGGTGACCTGCCCGGCCTCAAGGCTCTCCGAGGAGCGTAATGCCAGCAAATGAACGCAAGCCGCTGATCAGTGGCAACTGGAAGATGAACCACAACCACTTCGAGGCGATCCAGACCGTGCAGAAGTTGGGCTATCTGCTCACAAAGGACGATTACCAAGCGGTTGATGTCTCGATTCACCCTCCGTTCACCGATATTCGCTCGGTTCAGACGACAGCCGAGAGCGATGACATCGCCATCGCCGTCGGTGCACAGAACTGCTACTGGGAGGACAGCGGCGCCTTCACCGGTGAGGTGTCGCCTGCTTTTCTGGCGAAGTTGAACGTGCGGTATGTGATTGTCGGCCATTCCGAGCGACGCGAGCTCTTCGGCGAGACCGACGAATGGGTGGCGCACAAGCTCGAGGCCGTGTTTCGCCACAAGATGACCCCGATTCTCTGCGTCGGTGAGACCCTCGAGGAGCGTGAGGCCGAGGCCGCCCGATCAAAAGTGACCGGTCAGGTTGATGCTGGCCTGTCGAGTCTGTCTGCGGAGCAGG
>CAYQFM010000128.1:2600-3082 GCA_964416735.1 uncultured Iamiaceae bacterium
TAGCGTCAATGGTGATCGCTTATGAGCCGATCTGGGCCATTGGGACGGGAAAGACCGCCACCTCCGCCGACGCTCAACAGGTGTGTGGGTGGATCCGTGAAAAAGTCTCGGAACTCAAGGGCACCGATGCGGCTAACGCTGTGCGAATTCAGTACGGGGGTTCGGTCAAGTCGTCCAATGCGGCGGAGTTGATGTCACAACCTGATATCGACGGGGCACTGGTTGGAGGCGCAAGCCTCGATGCTGACGAGTTCGCTCGCATTGTCCAGTACCGGTTGCACTGAGGAAGCCGGCGCTCACCGTCCACTGGCCGATCTGTCCACTTGCTGATCTGTCCACTGGCCGATCTGTCCAATGGCTGATCTGTCCACTGGCTGATCTGTCCACTGGCCGATCTGTCCAATGGCTGATCTGTCCAATGGCTGATCTGTCCAATGGGCGATGCTTCGTGAAACAGCGTTGGCCTGTTAGCATTACCGGGC
>CAYQFM010000128.1:3092-4197 GCA_964416735.1 uncultured Iamiaceae bacterium
CTCATTCCGATCATCCTCGTCTTCCATGTCCTCATATCCCTACTGCTGATCTTCCTGATACTTCTGCACAGCGGTAGAGGTGGTGGTCTCTCCGACATGTTCGGCGGTGGTCTGGGCGCGTCAGCGGCGGGTTCAACCGTGGTGGAGAAGAACCTCGATCGGATCACCGTTGCGGCATCACTTGTCTTTGCAGTCACGACAATCTCCTTGTCGCTGCTGATGGACAAGAGCTGACCTCAATGATCCACGGCCGGGTTGTGACACCCGGTGCTGGAAGGTCGACTCTCTCTCGGATCTTTCCGATACTGCTCGCCCTTGCAATTTCCGTTGCGGGCGTGGCGTGCACCAAGGAAAAAGAGGAAGTCGAAACGCCGACGACGACCACATCGCTCGCCACGAGCGGGGGAGTGCTGCGACTCGGCGTGGTGGGTCCGGTTTCCGCCGATCCAGCATTCTTGAATCCCGCGGACCAAGGCTCGCTGATGCTCAGCGATCTGCTCTTTGATGGACTCACTTCCATGGATCCGGTTACCAATGAGGTCAAACCGGCGCTGGCCACCTCTTGGGAGCACGACGGGACTGCAACACGATGGGCATTCGCGTTGCGAGAGGATGCCAAGTTCTCGGATGGGGCTCCCGTTACGGCAGCCGATGTCAAGGCCTCTTTCGAGCGGCTTGCGAACCAGGGCAACTCGTCGCTGGCCGGGGTGCGATTGGAACTGATCTCCGGGTACGCCGAGCTTTCCCGGGATGAAGCCGTGACGACCCTCAGCGGTATCGAAGTGGTCGATGAAGGGCACTTCTTCATAACGCTTACCCAGCCGTTTGCCGAGTTCCCAGAATTCGTGTCCATTCCTGAACTAGGTGTTCTTCCGAACGGCACGCCCGGTGTCGGTGAAGACGGCGAACCACGGATTCCATCTGTCACCAGCGGCCCGTTCAAGGTGGCCGACAATTCCGATTCGAAGGTCACCCTGGAGAAGTCCGTTGCCTCACAAGCATTGCTCGACGGGGTAGAGGTGACCGAGTTCGAAGATGCCGGAGCGGCATACCGGGCCTTCCTCGACGACAACGACTCCTACCGCTTCTTCGAACAGGCGGGCGG
>CAYQFM010000128.1:4207-6325 GCA_964416735.1 uncultured Iamiaceae bacterium
CGCTCCAGTCGATGTATCACTTCAAGATCCGCATCGACGACAAGGTCGACTGGGCTCCGGTGTCTACTGCGGATCGCGAAGGGGCCAAGAAGGAAGTTGACGGATATCTAGAGACGCCGTTGGACGTGGAGTTGTGGTTCGGATTCAACCTGGCCAAGGCGGGTCTGGATAATCAACGAATGCGGGAGGCACTGGTCAGAGCCGTCGACCGACAGCGGATTGTTGATGATGTGCTGTCGGGACGTCTGGGGTTGAACGGAACGGTGGTCAAGGGCATTCCTGGCGCGCTCGACGACGCATGTGGCGACATCTGCAAACACGACCCCGAAGCCGCAAAGGCGATCGTGGCTGAGTTGTACCCGGACGGCAACGTTCCGACGATCGAGATCGAGCATTACGACGATGCGGTTCAAAAGGCCATCGTGGATGCCCTGGTTACCGATCTGAACGCTGTCGGGATTCCCACGACGGTCAAGAATCTCCCGTTCAACGAATACCGGGAGTTCGTTGCCAGTGGTGAGGCGAGCGTGTTCAGTTTTGGATGGGTGGGAATTGTGCCCATTGCGGATTCATACCTGGGACCTTTGTTCCTGTCGCAGTCCGCCGACAACGTGGTTGGTTTTGTGGACCCGTCGTTTGATCAGACGATCCGCGATGCCAGGGCAACCCTTGATTCAACTGAACGTCAGCGGAAGTACCAGGATATTGAGCGCGATGCGATGTCGAGAGTACCGCTGTTACCGCTGGCTCAGTTCACGGCCCCGCAGGTGTTGGACGCGGATCATGTGAAGGGTTGGAACCTGCGACTGAACGGAACCTTTGACACCGAGGCTGTGTGGGTGGTGTCGTAACAGCGCCTGTCCGGCAACCTGCGCGGACTGGCGGCTTTCATCCGGATCCGGAATCTGGACCCTGTTTCAACGCGTTTGTTACTTTCCTGAGACGGTCGCCAGTGCGATAAGGTGACCCTCCGCATAGTCCGTCGCTTATGGGTCGGACGCTTGCCACGTCGGAGTGGCGGAATAGGCAGACGCGCTAGCTTGAGGGGCTAGTGCCCGCAAGGGCGTGGGGGTTCAAGTCCCCCCTCCGACACCACCGTGAGTACACGGTTGAGGTCTCAGCCGAATCCTCGACGCGGCCGTTCAGAGCATTGCTCCCCGCTGTGGGTTTCGTTCGGTGGGGAAACCTGCACCTCGTCGTTCCGCGCCGAGTGAGTACGCGGTGAGGCGTGTAGGCGGGAGCGTACGTGCCGCTTGTCATCACGGTGTCATCAGGAAACGAAGGTTGGGGTGTCTGGTGTGCTGACTTCACGGCCAGGTGTGCACGGTCGGGGCTGCCGGGCCGAATACTGTGGCCAAGGTGGCGATGTCGTCCGGGTCACCTGTGAGGATGTCGTGTCCGAGTCGAACGGCGCAGATGACAAGATGAGCATCGACGACGTCTGACGTCCTGGCTTGGGCGAGCAGGCGGCCGACTGGGCGACCGTCGTCGAAGGGGTGAACAGTGATGGCGTTCAGAAAGGCCGTCAGACGGGCTTGACGGGGGCTGTCTCGCCAGACCTGGGCGACGACCGGGTGTGTCGTGTGCAGCACCGTCCCTGATCGGTGGGCCGCGGCGAGGAAGGCGTGGGCCGGATTCTCGCTCCGGTCGACGGAGATGAGAAAACCAGCGTCGAGGATCACAGCCCGTATCGGTCAGCCATCGCCGCGATGGTCGCGTCGTCGATCGGGCCTTCGTGGGCGTCCCAATCGGCGACGAAGGCGCGGAGGGCGTCTTGTCGGCGGCGGTCGGCCGCGAGGTTGCGGAGGGCCTGGCGAATGGCACTGGATCGTCCGCCGTACTCAGGGGCGAGCATGTCCAAGAGCGCTTCGTCGTCATCGTCGAGTCGAACCGTTGTGGTGCTCATTTATGGAATGTAGCACGGATGTGCTACATCCCGGGGGATCCTCGTGAGCAGAGCGACCGACGTAAAGCTCCAGGTCAGTGGCTACGTGGCGCTCAGCCACGTCGTCCCGGGATCGCGCGTTCGGGGTTGCACTCGCCTCTCCGACACGATCGGTTACCCCACGTGGTTGAGCCTGCACAGCGATGGTGCCGCTGGGGTCGTAGCGCAGCGTG
>CAYQFM010000129.1:0-6250 GCA_964416735.1 uncultured Iamiaceae bacterium
GATCGTCGACAATCCAACGGGGTATCTCGACGTCATCGGGTTCCTAACAGGGCCAAACCTCTCCGACGGCGTGAGCCCTGCTCGCTGCCACAATCAACAGGCAAGAAGTCCCGAAGGCTTCGATCAGAATTCAGCAGCAACGAGCAGGCGCCGGACCCGACCGACACTACGCAGCCAGCTGAACTGACGCAGCCCGATCAAGCCACCACTGACTATGAATGTCGGTGCGCCAGTACGCACGTGCCGCCAATCGCTGATCGAACACGAGGAACAGGTCGAAGAATGCCGACAAATACCGTTGGGCGCCTATAGGCCGCACACTTCATTCGGCCGTGCGACAACTGGCAGCCCTGTTGCTCTTGTCAAGAACCGGGTACACACACGCAGCAGCAGTTCCATCACTTCCGCCAAACCGAAAACCCCGGGTACACGCTCCACAACGGGGGTTAGGGTGGGGTTCCGTGGCTGACCATGAGACGAGAGTTGCTGAGCCAGCAGCAATCTCTCTTCACGGAGTCACAAAGGTCTTCCCTGGATCAGATCAACCCGCTGTCAATCAACTCGACCTCGAAATCCCTGCCGGGTCCATAACCGTGCTGGTCGGGCCCTCGGGATGTGGTAAGACCACGACACTCAAGATGATCAACCGGCTCATCGAACCCACATCGGGCCGAATAGATCTCTTCGGTGACGACGTCACAGCCAGACCCGCCCACGAACTCAGGCGTCAGATCGGTTACGTCATCCAGCATGTGGGGCTGTTCCCACATCTCTCGATTGCCGCGAACATCGCCACGGTGCCCAAACTGCTCGGATGGTCGAAGGCCCGCATTTCGGACCGCGTCAATGAGCTTTCTGAGTTGATCGGCCTCAACCGGGAAATGCTCGGTCGTTACCCGTCCGAACTCTCGGGGGGCCAGCAACAGCGGGTAGGCGTCGCTCGGGCACTGGCGGCAGACCCGCCCATACTGCTCATGGACGAGCCTTACAGCGCCGTGGACCCCATTGTGCGGACTCACCTTCAAGATGAGTTGTTGGCACTTCAAGCCCGGCTCGACAAGACCATCGTGCTCGTGAGCCACGACATCGACGAAGCGGTGAAACTTGGCGATCACATTGCGATCCTCGACCTGGGTGGAGTCCTCGCACAATTCGGCCCTCCGGAGGAACTACTGCGGGCACCGGCATCACCCTTTGTGGAGAAGTTCCTGGGTGCAGAGCGCGGCCTGAAACGTCTCGCTCTTCTCAGCGTCCGCGATGTGACCCTCGGGCACGATCCGGTGGTCGCCAGCACTGCGTCACTTGCAGAAGCCCGTGATGCCGCTCGGCGTGCCGGCTTCGAATGGGTGGCGGTTGTCGACCGGGACCGCCTCGTCGGTTGGGTCGATCTGTACAACGTCGAACGTGCCGGTTCGGTCGGCGCAGTAACACCGAAACCGTTTCTGACAACGGCAAATCCAGATACGACATTGCGCGAAGCCCTGGACCACCTGGTCACATCGCAGACCAGGGTCGCCGCCGTGGTCGACCATGACGGTACGTTCCTGGGAATCCTTGGAATCGAGCGTTTGAGTGAGGGCCTGGCCTGATGGTCGGCGCAATGACCCTGCCCATCTTCGGGAATGATGCCAACTCGTTCATCTGGTGGAAGTGGGTCGGGCGCAACAGCGACGTCCTGTGGCAACGCACCGTGGAACACATTCAGCTGACATTCGTCGCTCTGGCAATCGGCTTCATGCTCTCGCTGATCCTCTCGGCCATCGCGCTGCGCTGGCGACGCACCTACACACCGATCACCTGGGTCACCGGCCTGCTGTATGCAATTCCCAGCGTGGCCCTGTTCGCCTTTTTGGTTCCGGTCACGGGACTCAGCTTCACCACCGCCGAAATCGGCCTGGTGAGCTACACGCTGTTGATTCTCGTGCGAAACATCGTCGCTGGAATTGACGGCGTTCCCGACGAAGTCCGCCAGGCCGCCGATGGAATGGGTTATACCCCGATGCGCCGCTTCTGGGCTGTGGATGTGCGTTTGGCAACCCCCACGATCATCGCCGGGGTACGGATTGCCACGGTGACCACCGTCGGACTCGTCACCGTCACCGCTCTGGTCGGTGCAGGCGGATTGGGTGCTCTGATCACAGACGGGTTGAGCCGCGACTTTCGCACACCGATGGTTCTGGGCGCTCTCGGATCGATCATCCTGGCCGTCGTCCTCGATGGCGTACTGCTGTTCACGCAGTGGCTCGTCACCCCTTGGATGCACAACCGGGATACGTTGACGTGAGTCTCCTCGTAGAGACCTGGCATCACCTGACCGACCCTTCCACCTGGTCGGGCCAACGAGGTCTACTATCCCTGCTCTACGGCCACATTCGCCTTTCAATCATGGCTACGGCCGTTGCAGCGGCCATCGGAGTTCCCCTCGGGGTGTTCTTCGGGCACCGCCGCAGGGGCGGCGTGCTCATGTCAGCCGTCGTGAATACCGGCCGGGCACTTCCGACGTTTGCGATTCTGGTCCTCGCGTTCTCCGTGTTCAGTTCATGGGGCCAGGGCCTCACCATTTGGCCCACCCTGGTGGCGTTGGTGTTGCTCGCCATTCCACCGATCTTCACGAACACGTACACCGGAATCCGCACGGTCGACCCCGACATCGTCGAGTCGGCATTGGGAATGGGCATGACTCGGGGAAGAGTTCTGAGGCAGACCGAGGTGCCGATTGCGCTACCCCTGATACTGACCGGCCTGAGATTGTCCGCCGTACAGGTCGTCGCCACCGCTACCCTCGGTGCTTGGGTGGGTTTCGGATGTCTGGGTACGCCCATCTTCGAAGGGTTCGCACAACAGAACAATGTCAAGGTTCTCACCGGTGCCGTTCTCGTTGCAGCACTGACCATCGTGACCGAGGTGATCTTCTCAGTTATGACACGACGTCTCACACCGTGGTCACGCAGCGTTTCTCAACCGAAGCCGGTGGCGCACTCCCAGCACTGACACACTGCACCGTCCTGAAGGGGTCGGGTGGATCGGAAAGGAACCGATATGCAATCCATCTCGAGGAAGATCCTCGTCCTGATCATGGCCATTGCGGCACTCAGCGCCGCGTGTTCGAGCAACAAGGACGAAGCGAAACCGACCACCCAGACAACAGCAGGATCGAGCGCCAGCGCCGGAGCAGACCCGTCGACTGTCACCGTCAAGATCGGTGCCCAGGATTTTGGAGAGTCCGCGATTCTCGCCGAGGTCTACGGCCAAGCCCTCGCGGCAGCGGGTTACAAGGTCGAACAGAAGAGTCTTGGCGGCTATCGCGACATCTCGATGGGTGCTTTCGACAGTGGTGACATCAACTTCACAGCAGAATACGCCGCATCCCTGCTCGAATTCCTGAACGACAAGAAGGGTGAGGCCACCAGCGACGTCACCGAAACGACCAAGCTGCTGGGGAACTACCTTCCCGACAGGAACCTCGTTGCAGCCGAACCGGCCGATGCGGTGAACACAAATGCCTTCGTGATCCGTCGTGACACCGCTGACAAGTTGGGCATAAAGACCCTCAGCGATCTCGCAGAAAAGGGGTCGAACCTCAAGCTGGGAAGCCCGGCCGACTGCGATACGAATCCGTTCTGCCTCCCCGGCCTCAAGAAGGTGTACGGGTTGGACCTCTCGGGGGACTGGGTGACGCTTGATGCCGGCGTCGTGTCGACGGCGTTGCAGAACAAGGAGATCGACGTGGCGGTCCTGTTCTCCACCGACGGCGTCATCGCCGATCGGGACTGGGTGCTGCTCGAGGACGATAAGCACATGCTTGCCGCCGACAACATCATTCCGGTCATGTCAACCAAGCTCGCCGAACAGGGTGGCCAGGCATTCTTGGACATCGTCGACGAGGTCACGGCAAAGCTCACGACCGATGGACTTATTGCCATGAACAAGCGCTACGACATCGACAAGGAAGCCGCCCGCGACATCGCCAAGGACTGGCTAACCGAGAACGGACTATTGAAGTAGGCACCCCCGACTGAATCGACAACGGTCGATCGTTGTTGATTCAGTCGGTCTCGATTCAGTCGGTCTCGAAAATGCGGCGCTGTTGTCCGAAGACCATGAGCGTCTGGTTCAAGGGAACCAGATCTCGACGGTAGCGACGGTGCGTCTTGTCGACCGCGTCTGACATCTTCTCCGCCATCCGGTCCACCTCGGCCCGCAGCGCCAAGTTCTCGGCTTCGAGTTCCAGCACACGTTTGACTCCGGCAAGGTTGAGCCCCTCGTCGGTGAGTTCCTGAATGCGTTGGAGCAGGCCGATGTCTTCGTCGCTGTAACGCCGACTTCCCCCACGGGTGCGGGCCGGCTCTACGAGACCCTTTCGTTCGTAGATCCGCAGGGTTTGTGGATGCACGCCTGCCAGTTCGGCAGCGACCGATATGACATATACGCCTATGCGGGTACTCCGCCGAGCTTCCGGCCCTGACGCACTGGTAGCACCCGTATCGGACACGTCACAACCCCAGGTGGTCTCTGGGCGACCTATCCGTCGCCGCGCCGAACGCCTCGACGGCTTCACGCTGCTCATCGGAAAGTTGCGTGGGTACTGCAACCTGCACGGTCACGAGCAGATCCCCACTACCGCTCTTGGAAGCAACACCTCGGCCCTTCACCCGGAAGACCTTCCCCGACGGCGTACCCTCGGGGAGCTTCAGGGTGACCGTGTCGCCGTCGAGCGTGGGAACCCGCAGCTTCGTTCCGAGGGCTGCTTCGGGAAACGTGATCGGAACGTTGATGGTCAGGTTGCGCCCATCGCGCCCGAACACCGCGTCGGGGTCCACGTGTACCAGTACGTAGAGGTCGCCTGCAGGCCCGCCGTTGCGACCCGGCCGCCCTCGACCCTTCAGGCGAATCTTCTGCTTGTCGTTCACTCCCGACGGAATACGCACCTTCACATCGCGCGGTCGGTACTCGCTACCGGTGCCCGAACAGGTTGGGCACGGGTCGGTAATGACAGATCCGCTGCCACCGCAACTGGGACACGGACTACTGAACGAGAACATTCCCTGGTTGTCGTCAAGAACTCCGCGCCCGTTGCACTGCTGGCAATGCGAGGGTGCAGTTCCCGGCTTGGACCCGGTTCCACCACATGTGGAGCATGGTGCCTCGCTGGAGAGATGCAACGTGGTCGACAACCCCGCAATCGCGTCACGGAAAGGAAGATGCAGTTCGGTTTCGAGATCGGCGCCACGCTGAGGACCGGCACCTCGTGAGGCTGACGCGCCACCGCGCCCGCCCCTGCCAAAGAGTCCCCCGAAGAGATCACCCAGATCATTGACCGAGAAGTTGCCTCCACCGCCCGGGGCCCAGGTCGGCCCGGCGCCGTGTGCTCCCCCGGGAAAGCCCATGCCGCCCATGGGGCCGAGTTTGCGGACCTCGTCGTATTCCTTGCGCTTGTCCTCATCACCCACCACGTCGTATGCGGCAGAGATGTCCTTGAAGCGTTCTTCGGCCTTCGGATTGTCAGGGTTGGTGTCCGGATGGAACTCGCGAGCGAGCTTTCGGTATGCGCGTGTGATCTCTTTCTGGGTGGCCTTCTCCGAGACCCCCAGGACCTTGTAGTAGTCCTTCTCGAACCACTCACGCTGTGCCGTCATCTGTCACCTTGTGTCAACCGACCTCGTGTTTGCCAACCTTGTGTCAACCGCGGACCTTCACCATCGGAGCTCTGATCACCTGGCCTCGCCATGAGTAACCAATACGGAACGTCTCGGCCACCACGGGCGCTGATCCGTCTCCGTCTTCGTGGGCAACCGCCTCGTGCAGATTCGGGTCGAACTCGGATCCAGCCGGATCCATCCGCTCAAGGCCTTCCTTGCCAAGGATCTCGAGCAGCGACTTGAAGATCGGCTCAACATCGGTGGCCCCGTGACCAAGCGCCGCGTCACAAGCATCGAGGACGGGGAGCAACTCCGTAGCCAGACGGACGTTTGCCCGTGCCGTCAGGTCACTCTGTTCCTTGGCCGAGCGCTTGCGGTAGTTGTCGAACTCGGCCTTCACCCTCAGCAGAGCGTCGCGGTACTCGTCCCGCTCTGCGGCAGCATCTGAGTCACCTGAAGCGCCCTCGAACGGCGACTCATCGGTTATCTCGAACTCTTCGCCTTCGATCAGATCAATCAGTTCCGCGTCGATCTCATCTGGCCCGATCTCATCTGAATCAGACTCGGTCGACTTGAACGGCTCGGCCGACTCACCACCTGGGCCAGCAGAT
>CAYQFM010000130.1:0-6194 GCA_964416735.1 uncultured Iamiaceae bacterium
CTACCGTCCTTCTCCCGCAGGTGGAAGAGCCTCGGCCGTAGACCGCTCGCGTTGAGTTCCGGCCGAAGCTGCGAAGCGACGAAGGTGTCGAGAGCTCGACCCAGGATGTCCCCGTCACGCAAGACTCCCCGGACGTCAATACGAAGCGCAGCGGCTACGAGCGAGGCATCGGTGATGTAGCGCTTCGGTGTTTTCACCAATCGCGAGAGCCGGTTGGTGAACCACGCTGGGACGACGTCGAGGAGGAAGAGGTTCGACAGGAGGCGCTCGTAGGCAGCCGCCGTTCGTCGATCGATAGCGGCGGCCTCGAAAATGGTGTTGTCCGTCACGATCCCAGCCGAGTTGAGCGCCAAGACCTCGAAGTACCTGGCCAGAAGTGCAGGATCCCTACGTGAAACGTCGACCGCATCTCTGGTCAGCACCTGATCGAGGTAGCTATCAAGCCATTGATAGCGTCCTTCGTTTTCCAGTCTGAGCGCGGCGTCGGGAAACCCTCCTCGAAGAGCAAGTTCGATGTACCCAACGAGATCCGGTGGGGATCGTGGTGGGGATAGTGCCGCAAGGCCGTGTTCGACTATGAGGGAGAGCAGACTTGGAGCCTCGGTGAAGCCAGCAATCTCACGCTCGGATATTCCCCACATATCGAGGCGAACCAGCCGTCCGGTTCCGGGCCAGGTCTCTCCTTTGAGGTCAGCACGAATGCTGCCAGTCAGGATGAACCGCCCCGGTCGGCTGTCATCATCCACCGCACGTTTTACGGCCCCGAGCAGACCTGGCACAGCCTGCCACTCGTCCAGAAGTACCGGTTCTTCGAAGGTCGCGAGCGCAGCATCGGCGTCAGCGATGAATGCAGCGCTTTCCGCCGGACGGTCAAGGCGAACGACAGTGGCTGCGTGACGACGAGCGGTCGTCGTCTTTCCCGACGCGCGTGGACCCACCACCAGGACTGCCGGGTGCACGCGGAGAGCGTCGCTGATCTCATCATCGAGGAATCGACGGACATATCCACTTGGCACGTCAGCAACCATACCACTTTAGACCATGGCCCAATGTCACTTTAGACCGTTGTGGCATGTCGTGTTGGACCAGTTTGTGTTGGACCAGTGGGTTCCGGTGTCAGGCCTCGGCGGCGAGGTCCTCCAGAACCAGATCAGCCACGCGGAAACCGGAATCGACGGCCTGATGGGTGGCCACGCCCTTCCCGCCTGCATCGCAGCCCACGATGTAGAGCCCAGGTAGCGGCGTTCGTGCCTTGGGCTTGTTGGCGCCTTCCTGCTCCATTGTCTGGGCGATACCGATGCACTCTCCACCGGCACCGGCCACGGCGGAATCCCGGGTCATGTTGGCAACGTGACGGGTTGTGTAGACCTCGCGTTTGACGATGTGGTTGGCCAGATCCGGCCATGCTTGCAGGGCAGTCTCGTGGATTCGCTCGATTGCTTCGTTGCTCATGGGTGATTCGGGATCGGGATCGGCAAGCGTGCCGATGAGAACGACCTGACTCCCGTCGTCGGGCGCCAAGCCTTGGTCCCAAAGCGCCGGGGTGGACCAGTAGAGCTCGGGGATGTCGGGCCAGATACCCATGCGTGCCTGCTCGTAGCGCTCGGTCGTCCACCATGAGTTGTCTCCGAATGCAAGGCCCGCCGGTGGGAATACGGGAGCGTCTAGGAAATACCGGACACCGGCAATTCCCCATGATGGCTCCAGTTTCCGCACGTACTCGGCGTACTCGGGGGTGAAGTGCTGCTCGCCGGCGAGTTTGAGCACGGTCGGTTGGATTCCCGCATTGGATATGACCGCGCGAGCCCGGTAGGTGCCCTGCGGTGTGACGATTCCAACCGCCCGACCGCCTTCGACGAGGATGCGAAGCACCTTCGCCTTGGTGATGAACTTCCCACCGTGATCGGTCACGTATTCAGCCGCAACCTCGAGGGTGCGGCCGACCCCTCCCCTCCAGTACTGGAATGCTCCGCCGGAGAGCATGAACCCCCGAAGCGTGATCCGAATGGCCTCCGATGCCGGAATGCGATCTGGTCCAATGAGGAAGAACATGTTGAGCATCACGCGGATGTAGGCGAGTGGCCCCGCCGGCAGGTCGAACTGGTTCAGCCAATCGAGTATCGACGTGGTTTCCAGGGCGTCGATCTCTTCTTCGGAGAGGGTGAAGACGGCAGTTGCCATGTTGACCACGGGTTCCATCTGTTGCGCCGTCAGGTTGAACGTCTCCGCAAAAGAGTCGAGCGGATTATCGCTGTCCGACGGTGTCAGGCGACGCCACTCACCAGCATCCGTGTGATACACGATCGAACCGTTCTGCTGTTGATCCACCGGTGGAATGGTGAGCGGCACGTCGTCCTGGCGGCCCAGGCGTTCAAGGAGTTCGTCGTAGCGTGACGGTCCACCTGGTATTGCCACCACCGGCCACATCTCGTAGCCGTATCCCTGACGGTGAATGGTCATTGCCTTTCCACCTGCCCGGTCATTCTTCTCGGCGATAAGCACTTTCAGGCCCGCATGAGCTAGCAGTGCCCCTATCGTCGCACCGCCGGGGCCCGCCCCGATGACGATTACATCAAACTGTTCATCGGTCATTGAGCGGCCCCCACTGTGTGCGTCGATGCTGCTTGCACCGTTCGGATCAGAGTAGGTCGCGGCGTAGCTCGTCTGGATTCTTTGGCGAGAGCAGTCCAGGGGCAATGTCGAACACGGTGCGCGCCCCGGTTTCGCCAGCGGCCGCCAAGCGGTGTGCCGCTCGGGCATACGCGACGAGCACACTTGCGGTGAACGACGGGTTCTGATCGAGATCCAAGCGGTACTCGACGGTGTGTGATGCGCCGTCTGGTGTTGAACCGCTGCGAATCACGGTTCCACCATGAGGCATTGCCGAATGGTCGCGGGCGAGTTCCTCGGCCGAAATGAACTCCACCGTCGTCTCGTAGTCGACGAAGTAGTCCGGCATGGTCACAATGGTCTCTCGGACGGCATCCGGATCTGCGCCTTCTGCCAGCACCACGAAGCACTGACGGACGTGCGATTGCCCGGCGGTCAGTATCTCGTCGCTTCCCGAGCGGATTGCTTCCAAGGCCTCAGGTCGTGGGACCGTGTACTGAACCCCGCCCGCCACACCGTCGACGCGTCGGATCGCATCGCTGTGACCCTGGCTCACACCGCGGCCCCAGAAGGTTGCCGTACGCCCTTGAGGAAGGACGGCCTCGGCGAAAAGCCTGTTGAGGCTGAACATCCCCGGATCCCAACCGGTGGAGATGACAGCGAGCTTGCCAGCCCCCGACGCGATCTTGTCGACCTTGGCGAAGTACTCGGGAATCTTGGCGTGTGTGTCGAAACTGTCGACGACGTTGAAGTGCCTGGCGAGTTCGGGAACCTGTGCCGGCAGGTCCTCTTTGGAACCACCACACGCCACCATTACATCGATGGTGGCTGCCGAAGCTGACGCGTCGTCCAAGCGGAGGACCGGCACGGCACCGTTCTGCGGCGTAATGGACCCGGGATCACGACGGGTGAAGATCCCCACCAACTCGATGTCAGGGTTCTGGGAAATCACCGATTCGACACCTCTGCCGAGGTTCCCGTAACCGGCAATGGCCAACCGGATCTTGTCGTTCATACACAACCCCTTTCAGCAACGACCGGTGTGGTCTTGTTGCTGTGCGCGAGGAGGGACTTGAACCCTCACGTCCTTACGGACACAGGCACCTGAAGCCTGCGCGTCTGCCAATTCCGCCACTCGCGCGAGTGGGCTTCGAAAGGCTACCCGAAGCGTCCGACAACGTGAAACGGCATGGTGGACGACAGGGGGTGGGTATCGTTTGGTCGTGGGGCTTCAGGGGTTCGAGCGCAAACTCGAGAACATGGTGGAAGGCGCGTTTGCGCGCGTCTTCAAGTCGGGGTTGAGGCCGATCGAGGTTGGCCGTCGCCTGACCAGAGAGATGGACAACGCCCGCTCGGTGGATGTGAGAGGCCGCACGGTCGTCCCCAATGCATTCGTCGTTCACTTGAGCGGGGTGGACAGCGAGCGTTTCTCCGAGATTGAAACCACACTCTGCCGTGAACTCGCGGATGCGGCACGCGAGCACGCCCATGACGAGCGATATTCGTTTCTTGGTCCTGTCTCGGTCGAGTTCGAGGTTGACGAGAAATTGCGAGCCGGGGTCTTCTCGGTAGACGCGCGGATGAAAGAAGGTTCCGGAGGGATCGGGTTCGGGTCACTGATGCTGCCCACCAATGAGAGCTATCCCTTGGACAACCAGCCGGTGGTCATCGGTCGCCATCCCGATTGTGACATCACACTGCTCGACGCCAACGTCTCTCGACGTCACGCGGAGATCCGCCCCGATGCAACAGGCTTCAGCCTGGTTGACCTTGGGTCGACCAACGGAACCCGGGTGAACGGTATTCCTGTTCGTGAGCGTGAGTTGCGTGATGGTGACGAGATGACCTTTGGCAATACGCGCATCGTCTTTCATGCGAATTGACAGGTAACCTCGCCCGCAATGTCGGAGCAACTGCTCTTTCTACTGAAGTTGTGCCTCTTGGCCTTGCTGTACCTGTTTTTCTTCCGGGTCCTGCGTGCCGTGTGGGCTGAGGTGCAGGCGCCGCTGACGGCGCCTGCGGTCGCGCAACCCCCAGCGGTGTCAAAGAAGCAGAACCGGCGCGGCGCCAAGAAGGCCGACCGACAGAAGCGACGGAATACGGCAACACTTGTGGTAGTCGAACCACCGGCGAACAAGGGGCAGGCGTATCCATTGACTGGCGAACTGACCATTGGGCGGGCAGCGGGATGCCAAGTACCTGTAGACGACACCTTTGTGTCGCAGGTCCACGCCCGCGTGTTCGTCCGTGACGGGCAGTACATGATCGACGACCTCGGATCGACCAACGGGACCCACCTGAATCACCGACGTGTGGCCGGTCCGACGGTTCTGAACCGTGGTGATCGGATCCAGATCGGCGGAACAGTGTTGGAGCTGCGATGACGGCATTCGAGTCGGGGGGCGCTACCGACGTGGGTCTCGTCCGTCAGGCCAATGAGGACTCGATGCTCATCGGCGATGGACTGTTCGTCGTCGCTGACGGGATGGGCGGTCACCGTGGAGGAGCGGTTGCATCGGCTTTGGCGGTGGAGTCCATGCGCGACTTCTTTGTCGAGAAGACCACGGATGCCCTGGTTGCGGCCGTTGAGAAGTCGAACGAAGCGCTGGTGAAGCGTTCTGAGGACGACCCTGAACTGGAGGGAATGGGGACGACCTTGGTTGCATTGGCCCTGGTCGTCGGCGCCGATCACGACGAAGAACGGGATCTATTGAGCGTGGTCAACGTTGGAGACTCCCGCCTCTATCTTCTCAAGGGTGGCGAACTCGAACAGATAACCGAGGACCACAGCCTCGTTGCCACCCTTGAGCGACAGGGGCGGTTGACGCGGGCCGAGGCAGCGGTTCATCCGCAGCGAAACGTCCTCACCCGTGCGCTCGGAATTGACGATCGGGTTCTCGTCGATTCGTGGGAAATCCTCCCGTTTGTCGGGGACCGTTACCTGTTGTGCACCGACGGACTGTTCAACGAGGTCGATCACAACCGCATCGAGGCCACGCTGCGTAAGCTCGCCGACCCTACCGAGGCCGCTCACGAACTGGTCAGGCTGGCCAACGAGAATGCCGGAAGAGACAACATCACCTGTGTGGTGGTCGACGTGGTGGATGACACCGGGCGCGATCCCGCCGTGGCGTCTGATGAAGAACGCGTAACTCAGTCGGTCCACGGTCCGCAACGGGTGATCGCCGCCGGGGCCGAAGTGTTGCCCCCACCGCTGGTTACCGACCCGCCGGATGACGAGTCGGCGACATCTGATCAGCCCAAGAAGCGCAGCAGGGTCACCTGGCGGGTACTGCTCTTCGTGCTTGCATTTCTCATGATCGTCTCTGCTGTGATCGGGTCGATCGCGTATGCAGGAACCGCGACCTATTTCGTGGGCTTCCAGGATGACACGGTGGCGATCTTCAAGGGTCGGCCCGGTGGAGTTCTGTGGATCCGGCCCAAGCTTGTCGAGGTGTCCGATCTGACCCGGGACGAAGTGCCTGCCCAATACCTGGCGGATCTTGAGAAGGGCAGGTCACAGGCTTCGATCGACGACGCCAGGAAGTACGTGGGAAATATCGAGCGATTGGCTCCTCCGCCGA
>CAYQFM010000131.1:0-6189 GCA_964416735.1 uncultured Iamiaceae bacterium
CGTTGGTTTCGCAGAAAGGCCAAGGGAGGCCTCGGTCTTGAGGATCGGCTTCGTGAGCGTTTCTTGACCCGTCGCTACGCGTCAGCTCAACGGTGAGAGCGCTCACATCGGTCATGGGTCACGCGCAACCGCGTCTTGTGCATGTGACGACCACGGACATCTCTCTCGACTGGCTGCTGCTCCCGCAACTGACGGCTTTTTCTGCAGCGGGCTATGAGGTGATTGGTGCCTCGGCATCAGGTACGCACGTGTCGGTGATCGAGGAAGCGGGCATAGGTCACGAAGTTGTTCGTCACGCCACCCGGTCGATGGATCCTCGTTCGGATATTTCTGCGTTGTTTGAACTCATCAGAATTTTCAGGCGGTTGCGCCCCGACATCGTTCATACCCACAACCCAAAACCTGGTCTTTACGGGCGGCTGGCAGCTCAAATTGCGGGTGTGCCGGTGGTGGTGAACACGGTTCACGGCCTGTATGCAACAGCGGATGATCCATGGCTGAAACAGCGGATCGTCTACGGCTTGGAGAAGCTGGCGACCTATTGGTCAGATATGAATTTGGTGCAGAACCCAGAGGACGTTGAGACCCTTCTGGGGCTTGGCATGCGGCCGGAATCCGTGGAACTGTTGGGCAACGGCGTGGATCTGGCCCGGTTTGATCTGGATCGTTTTCGCTCGCCGCGACCCGCGGCTTCCGGGGGTGACAGTGAGGGGTCGGCCTCTTCATCGCGTGATCGGTTGCGGTCTGAAATCGGCGTCGGGCCGGACGACGTCGTTGTCGGTGCGGTCGGTCGTCTCGTCTGGGAGAAGGGCTACCGTGAGCTCTTCGAAGCCATGGCTTACCTAAGGGAGCGTTTTGACAATGCTCGTCTGGTGGTCATTGGGCCATCGGACGAATCGAAGTCAGATGCTGTCGACGCCACATCAATTGACGAAGCGACCCAAGCCGGTGTCGTCTTTCTAGGGCATCGCAACGATGTCGATGCCTGGTATGCGGCAATGGATGTCTACGTGTTGGCGTCACACCGCGAAGGCTTTCCGCGTTCCGCTATGGAGGCGGCTGCAATGGGGTTGCCGCTCGTGGTGACTGATATCCGCGGGTGTCGTCAGGTGGTTACGCAGGGCGAGAACGGACTTCTGGTGGAGCCACGGGACTCAGTTGCGTTGGCCGAGGCCATCGGGTCGTTAATTGGCGATTCTCAACTCCGCGCCAAGATGGGCTCCGCCTCTCGAAAAAGAGCCGTGGACGAGTTTGATCAACAACGCGTGATCGACATCACCCTCGAGGCCTACGAGCGGTTGCTGGGCGCTCGTCGTTTATCTGCCAGGTAGAGGTAGATCTCTTCTAGGCGACGCTGCGCCGGAGTGATGCCGAACCGATCGCCTGCTTGGCCGGCTGCTCGGGCCATCGTTGCTCGCAGTTTCGGGTCTGTGGCCAGGTTCAGATAGGCGGCGGCAAGCAGTTGCGGTGAATCCGCTGGGACGAGCACACCGGATTCTCCATTGGTGATGGCTTGAGGGATGCCCCCAACGTCTGTTGCAACCACCGGTTTGGCCAGCGCAAGCGCCTCCATGATGGAAACGGGTAGGCCTTCATGGCGCGAACTGAGTGTGAAGATGTCGGATGCGGCAATAACAGCGGCTGGATCTTCTCTGTATCCAAGAATACTGAAACGCTCGCTGATTCCTTTGTCTCTGACCAGTTGGCGCATCTCAGCTTCGAGCGGGCCTTGACCGACCGCCACGAACCTGAGCTTGTCCGACTTGGCGAGAGCTGACACGGCAGATTCGATCAGTACCTCGTAGGCTTTTTCGCGGCGGAAGTTGGCAACGATACAGATCACTATCTCGTCATCGCCGAAGTTGAGTTCCTCACGGATGGCGGCACGTTGGTCGGCAAATGAACGGATCTGCGCCAAGTCGACGCCGTGGAGGATCACCTCGATGCGGTTTCGGTGGCGCTCTGGCATTGTCGAGCGAACATCGTCGGAGACAGCGATCGTGAAGTCGTCAAGCCCCAGGGTGAGCCTGTTGGCAACGCGGGTGGCTTTGCCGTGCCGCGGCCATCGATTGTGTTCGGTTGTCACCAACCCCGGGCGCAGACCGCGCGGAATGGTCCTCACCATCAGGCGTGTCAGTGCGGCCACGTACGGTGAATGGACATGGACGACTTCGATGTTGTTCTGCACAATTACCCGGCGTAGGCGAATAAGCCAGCGAGGATCCCACTCATTTGGTCCTTCGAGGGCGTGTACCGCTACACCGAGTTCTTGCAGGTCGGTGACGAGATGGTTCTTCCATGGAACCAAGTAGGCCGCGTGAATGTCCACCATTTGCTGGTTGCGAGCCCGTGCCTGGTTGATCAGCAGCATCTCGGCCCCACCGGGGCCCAAGCCTTTGATCAGCCAGAGGATGCGGACAGGCACGCGGTCGTCTCGGGAACTCTGGATGTGTGCCGCAGTGTTGTCTTGGTTCACGGAAACCGATTCGCAGGAACTAATTCAAGGTAATCAATTCACGGGAAACACTGACGAACCGCAGAAGCGACACGGTCGAGGTCTGCGTCGTTCATGCTCGAACCGCTCGGCAGACATAGGCCGTGTTCGAAGATCTTCTCGGCCACAGATCCGCCAATGACGCGATTGTGGGCAAATACGGGTTGCATGTGGCACGGCTTCCATGCGGGCCTGGCTTCTATGTCGAGCGAGTCAAGGTGCTTGCGTACTAGTTCGCGGTCGGTACCAGCGACCTTGGGGTCGATTGTCATCACGGTCAGCCAATTCGTTTGTCCGTTGTCGTCAGCATTGGCCATGAAACCAACACCGGGAAGGTCGGAAAGTGCGCCACGGTAGAAGGCGTTGATGGAACGACGTTTGTCGACCTTCTCCGCTAGGTGCATCAGTTGGCCTCTCCCGATAGCCGCCAACAGGTTGCTCAAGCGGTAGTTGTATCCGATCTTGGTGTGTTCGTAGTGTGCAGCATCCTCGCGGGCCTGCGAAGCGAGATGTCTTGCTGCCACTATGAGTTCTTCATTCCTGGATACGAGCATTCCGCCGCCGCTGGTAGTGATCACCTTGTTCCCATTGAAAGAGAGGACACCTGCGAGTCCGAATGATCCAGCGGGCTGGCCAGCGTGGGAAGCCCCAAGAGCCTCAGCAGCATCTTCGATGAGTGGGACCTCGTAATATTCACAAGCCGGTACGATGCGTGAATAATCAGCGCATAGGCCATAGATGTCTACAGCCACGACCGCGGATGGAAGGTTCCCATTACGGGCACGGGTGGCGAGTTCTTCGCAAAGCAGATCTGGATCTATGTTCCAGCCTGAGATCTCACTGTCCAGGAACACCGGTGTGGCTCCCGCGTAGGTCACGGCATTGGGAGTTGCCACAAAGGTCATGGTTGGGACCAAGACTTCGTCACCAGGCTTCACTCCGGCGAGCACGAGGGCCAAATGGAGTGCAGCCGTACCGCTTGATAGAGCAGCACCAGCGCTCGTTGAGGTCACACTTGCGACCTCGCTCTCGAATCTATCCAAGTGGTAGCCCATGGGCGCAATCCAGTTCGAATCGAACGCGTCAAGGAGAATTGCCCGCTCACTGGGCCCTACATATGGCGGTGAGAGGAAGATGCGGTTCATATGGATTCGGCGTTCAGGTCCTGTCGAGCGTGGATGGTTAGGTAGTCTCGCAAGGAAGCAATCAGAATAGGTCAAAATCGCATCGAGGAATCAGATGAAGGTAGTGGTTACTGGCGGGGCAGGTTTTATCGGCGGAAACCTCTGTGCAGCGCTGAACCGTCATTCAGCTGTCACCGATGTGCTGGTTGTCGACGACCTGTCCACTGGCAGCATGGAGAACATCGAAGGTCTCAAGGTCGAGTTCATCGAAGGCACAATTCTGGACTCTTCCACGCTTGACCAGGCGTTCGAAGGTTGTGATGCCGTGGTGCATCTGGGAGCACGCCCCTCGGTACCTCGTTCCATTACAGATCCGATGGCGAGTCACTTGGCCAATGCGACCGGGACTGTGGAAGTTCTGGAAGCTGCGCGACGTGCCGGATCTCCCCAGGTGATCGTGGCTTCGTCGTCCTCGGTCTACGGTGCCAACCCTACGCTGCCCAAACATGAGGGCTTGGCTACGGCCCCGCTCAGCCCGTATGCGGCATCGAAACTCACTACCGAAGCGTACGCGCTTGCGTATCAGCACTCATTTGGCATTCCCGTGCTTGCGTTCCGATTCTTCAACGTGTTTGGACCGTTGCAGGCTGCTGGCCATGCGTATGCGGCCGTGGTGCCGGCATTTGTGGACGCGGCTCTGGCGGGCAGGCCGCTTCCCGTCAACGGCGATGGTCGTCAGAGCAGGGATTTCACCTTTATTGACACGGTTGCGTCGGTCATTTGTGATGCGGTGGCGCGTCGGGTGACTTCTGACGGACCCGTGAACCTGGCTTTCGGTACCCGAACCGACCTGCTCGAGGTGATCTCGCTTCTCGGTTCGATAATCGGCCACGACCTACCGGTCGAGCACGGCCCCGAACGCAAGGGCGATGTGCGCCACTCGCAAGCCGCCAATGACCGTCTGCGGGAGTTGTTTCCCGATATTGCACCGGTTCCGTTGGTTGAGGGTCTTGCCAAGACCGTCGAATGGTTTCGTACGCTCGGCTAGCACTATCTCGAAATGATTGGAAGCGACACCTGAAATGGCACGTGATTACGGAGCCAAACGCCTTCTTGATCTTTTTGTGATGGGAATTGTGGCGTTTCCTGCCGCAATTGTCGGGTTGATCTGCGCGCTGGCGGTTCGCCTGACGTCGCGAGGGCCGATTCTGTTTCGCCAGGAGCGGGTTGGCCGTGGTGGGGTTTCGTTTGAGGCGCTGAAGTTCAGGACGATGATCGATGGCGATAACCCGGTCTTTCCGGATGCAACGAGGATCACATCTGCTGGGCGGTGGCTGAGGCGTTTCTCGCTCGATGAGCTTCCGCAGTTGATAAACGTGGCACGCGGTGAGATGTCTATTATCGGACCACGGCCAACGCTCGCGTATCAGGCGGAGCGGTATTCGGATCGTCAACGCCTACGTCTTGCGGTGCGGCCCGGGTTGACTGGGCTTGCCCAAGTCAACGGACGAAATACTTTGGACTGGTCAGCGCGAATTGAGTACGACATCGAGTACGTGCAGCGACAGTCGCTTTGGCTGGACCTGTCAATACTTGCCCGTACGGTGACGGCGGTTGTGACTGGATACGGCGCCGAGGGTCATCCCACGGATGATCCGATGGCGATTACCGATACTGACGGATCCATGGCGGTCGCCGGTGACTCAAAACGGACGAGAATCGATGGTGTCTTGTATGAAGGTGATGCAGTGACCTCGGAGGAACCCGAATGAACCGGCAGATCGTGATCATTGGCGGCGGGGGCCACGGGCGCGAAGTGCTCGATGCCATTAGGGCGATGAACGCGGCTGCCTCGATTGAAGCGGCGCTTCCCACCAAAGGCCACGATGCCGGATCTGATGCGATTGCTCTGTCCCTCGATGTTCTCGGTTTCGTGGCCGACACATGGCCGGACGCGCCGGAGATCGAACGCCTCGGTGTGCCGATGCTTGGAGGCCGTGGGGTTCTTGCGAGCCTTGCATGCGGCTTCATTGTGGCCATTGGCGATGGCGGTGTGCGACGCGAGTTGGATGAGGTGAGTGTCTCATCGGGTTGTAAAGCCGTTACGGTCGCGCATCCGCAAGCGATAATCGGTAGCGACGTGACCATTGGCGAGGGTAGCTACCTGGCAGTTGGTTCCTGCGTTATGACCAACGCAATTCTTGGGCGCCATGTGCATCTGAACGTCAATGCCGTGGTGTCCCACGACACGGTCGTGGGCGACTTCACAACATTGAGTCCGGGGGTGCTGATCAACGGAGCGGCGAGTGTCGGCGAAGGGGTCTTCTTTGGTACCGGCGCCATTGTGTTGCCCGGGCGGGTGATTGGCGACGGAGCGGTCATCGGAGCGGGCGCTGTCGTCACCACTGATATTCCGGCTGGCGTTACCGCTGTGGGGGTCCCGGCTCGCTGGGGGAGTACGTAGGTGGTGGTTGCCCCATCAACCGGCTGAGGCCAGCAAGGACGACGAAAGCTCCGACCAACACCACAGCGCTTCGCAGTAAACCCGTTTTCGTATCGGCGGTACGAGCG
>CAYQFM010000132.1:0-6189 GCA_964416735.1 uncultured Iamiaceae bacterium
CTTACCCATAGGGGACCTGTGGGGGGTCGGACCCGCCACGGCATCTCGTCTTGCGGCAATCGGGATCCGAACGGTCGGCGAACTTGCAGCCTTGCCGAAAGAGGCAGTCATGGCGACCTTGGGGACAAATGCCGGAGCGAGCCTGCACGCGCTTGCGAATGGGCGTGACCCAAGGGAGGTGACTCCTGATCGACCGCCGAAGACCATCGGGCACGAGGAGACATTCGAGTCCGACATTCGGACACTCGTGGACCTAGAGCGTGAAATCGTCCGGTTGTCCGATGGAGTGGCAAGCCGTCTGCGCAAGAAGGTTCTTGCCGGCCGCACAGTGCACCTGAAGGTACGTTTTGGGGATTTTCACACGATCACACGCTCGACAACCGTGTCGGTGCCGCTTGACTCTGCCGTGGGCATCGCTGGTGAGACCAAAGCATTGCTTGCCGAGATCGATCCGACACCCGGGGTTCGTCTTGTGGGGGTGAGTGTAGGTGGCCTCGTTGATGGTTCATCTCGCCAACTCAGCCTCGACGACGTGGGCCCACTGTCGGGTGAAGCGGTAGAGCGTGGGGCCGCCGGAGAGCTGCGAGCAGGCGAGATCCGAATCGGTGCGCTGGGAGTTGCAATCGATCAGGTGCGTGCTCGCTTCGGCAGTGGTGCCATCGGACCGGCGGTTGCGATGGATGGTGACGGGGTGGCGGTGAAGAATCTCGGCGACCGACAGTGGGGGCCGGGGTCGCACGCTTCTTCAGACGAGTGAAGGTCGCGTTGTCGCGGTAGAAATGCTGTGCGAAGATATCTGACAGATGTGGCCCGATGGGCCGATAGCTGTCGCTTGCCTGAAGGGGTTGACGCGTGCCGCTTTCCGAGGACGAACAACGCATCCTCAGCGAAATTGAACAGCAGCTCTATGAGTCAGATCCCGCCCTCGCGCGCGACATCGCGGACACGACCATCTATTCACACGCTTACCGCAATCTGAAATGGGCAATTCTCACGTTCATTCTGGGAGTGGTGGCTCTCATCGGAACCCTTTCGACCTCGTTCATCTTGGCGTTCGGGGGATTTGTGATCATGTTGGTCTCGGCGTTGGCTATCGAGCGCAACGTTCGCAGGATGGGTCGAGCCGGCATCGACCAGATGACGAGCCGGATGAGAGCCGCTGGCGTGCGGGACGCGTTCGGTAATGCGAATCAGAAGATGCGTGATCGCTTCAACCGCGAAGACCCGTGATCGGATAGGGCGTTCTCCGCGAAGAAGCGCCTCAATGGCGTGGCCTGCGGAAGCGTGAAGCTATCAAGCTGAATTGTGGTGCAGTGTTGCGAACCATCTCGGCGATAGCGCTGGCGGTCGCTTCTGATCGGTGTACGGCGGACCGATCAGAAGCCGCCTGACCGGATTCGGCCTGACCTATCACATGCACAGCAAAGATGGCAGCATCGACATCGACAGCCAGTCGGGTGATGGCTTCTGCATGTTCGGGGATGATGACCGAGACACGTTCGGCAAATTCGTGGTGGGTCTCATCGGGCAGACGGACTAATCCGAGAGTGGCAAGGCTCTCGGTTGTCTCCAACCACGCCAGCCGGATTCGAGCAGCGTCATCTGACGCGGCGTCTGCCCTGCGTCTCTGTCGCTGTCGTGAGTGGATGGTTGGAATCACCACTACCAAAGTCGCGACGCAGAGGGATAGGCCCAGAGCCAACCAGATCCAAATCGTGTTCCACAAACCGCGAGGCCGGTGGTCTGGGTTCGGCGGTGTTTCGGTGTCTGACGAGGGTGCCTCCGCAGGTTGACTGTGCTCCGCAGAGGTGTCGGTGGGGGATTCACCATCCGATCCCGGAACTGTTACCACGGCGGAATCGATGGTCGATGTGGTGGCCGGAGATGCCGAATGCGTCTCCTGGGCTGCTTCGGTTCCGGTCCATGACTGTGCGCCGGGCATTCCCCGTCCCGGCGTCGGCTCGAATGGGACCCATCCGAACCCGGCAAAGTACACCTCCGGCCATGCGTGGGCGTGACGTCCCCGAACGATGTACCGATCGGGATTTTCGGGATCCTGTTCACCCCATGTGAATCCGACCGCAACACGGGTCGGAATGCCAAGTGACCGTGCTAGCGCTGCGAATGTTCCAGCGAACTGTTCGCAATAGCCGCGTCTCGCAACGAGAAAGTCATCGATGGCGCTGTCTCCGTGGCCCGGTGGCGCGGCCAGGTCATAGATGAAGTTGGTACGGAAGAAGTCTTGAAGCGCCAGCGCCTGGTCGTAGGGGTTGTTTGGTGAGCCATGTGTGACGTCACTGGCAACCTGTAGCGCCATATCGCTCAGGCCATCGGGTGTCTGGGCATAACGCTGCGCTATGTCGTCAGGAATGGCTGCGTCTGTGGCTGCACGGAGGTCTGCGGGGTCGACGTGCGGCAGAACCGACTCGACCGTGTATGTGAGGCCGTTGGAGTCGGCCGTGTCAGAGTCGACGATGAGTGTGGCCGACTCTTCTTGATGGCGCACGGAGATCTTGCCCGAGTCGATCTGGACTGGTCTGAACGCAGCGGGTAGCCACAGCGCGTCCAATCCGGTGATGGTGAATTCCTGATGTAGGCGTACTGAGTCGCCGGTGTCGTTGTCCTGAGAGTCAAGTGCCCCCGACGCTTTGGAGTACCGGCCACCGGAGCGCCAGATCGTGCCGTCGAACGTGTCGAGGGCGGTCAGACGCCAGTAGGCCTTCTCGGCGCTCTCGACCACGAATACCTCCCGGTCGGACTGGTCCACCAGACGTGACCGTATGTCAACGAGTGGACTCACCGTGACCCTGGGTGCTTCACCAGCACCGGTAGTTCGCCAGTCGTATATGGGTGTATCTCCGACGCCGGGAAGCCGTGGTCCAGCCAGGGATCCGATCAGTACCGCTGTCAAGCAGATCGAGCCTCCCACTACGAGCATCGATCCGCGCCCGGTGGTCGATAAGGGTCTGGACGATCTGACAACGCGAGGAAAAGGGTTGTCGATGGTTGAAGTGCGCTGGAGCAGCATGAAGCAGACGGTTGTGGCGGCGAAGAGTATGGCGCTGGAGGTCCGGTGCTGATCGGCGGTGAGGACAGTCGCGAATGCGAAAATGGTCACTGCAGGCACCAGCGATTCCATTGGGGATTGCAGCCGGAATGCTGCCCAGTCGGCGAGAAAGACAGCGATGCCCAGTGCCACGGCGGCGGCTATGAGGAAACCCGGCAGGGCCGGAACCGGTGCGTGGAGTTCCTGGAATGCATTGGTCATTTCCGCCATCGCCGCCTGCACCGCAGCGACCGTTGTGGACCCGGGAATGAGCCAGCGTGTCGTTTCCGGAAACCAGAGCCAGGTTGTCAAGAGAGCCCAACCGGGTGCCACCACAGCGGCTGACAGTCCCACCCCGAGACTCAGGCGCCTAGTGAGCGCCAACATGAGGTGGGTGAACACGGTGACCGCAATCAGGGGCGCAAAGAACGACCAACCCGCAAACAGTCTTGAGAAGCCAAAGACAACCGACGTCGAGACTGCCAAGAGGCTCAGTTCGGCGATGATCGCCGAACCCGGTGTCGATGGTGACGGCCGGATGATGTGGCTCAACGCGCGACCCTTCCGGGCCTCTGTGATTGCATGGGTGTGACGGCTGAGTTCCATGCGTCAATAAATGGGAGGTCATCGGTGATCGTCACGGTGGACCCCGGTTTGCGTTCATCTGGATTGACCTCGCCGGAAGCCATGAATCGGACCAGGGCCACCGAGCCGAACCGGTTCTCGAGGCGAGCCAGGTGCTCCAGCTCACCCCGGTCGAATTTTGCGCCAATGACCACCAGCGCGCCGCCGGTCGACCCTCGGACCAGGTGATCGAAGGCTCTGTCGACCTCTGAGTTACCCGATGCTCCCGGGGGAGTCGACGCTCCCGGGGGATCCGAGACAGTGGCCTGTGCCAGGTGTTCGAGGATCATCATCACGTGCGCGTGGCCAGCGGCGAATCCCGAGTCGTATCCGTCGGATCCGACAAGGCGGATGAGGTCCTGTCGCGTCGAATGCGCATTGACGATGCTGGCGGCGGCCGAGATGATCAGTTCGAGCGACTCGGGGGATGTTGTGGTCGACCGCTGGTCAATGAGCACGGTGGTGCGGCCCTGCCAAGGGAGTTCCTCCTGGCGCACCATCAATTCATCGTGGCGAGCGGTCGATGGCCAATGGACGCGACGGAGGTCATCGCCGATGACGTATCGACGCAAGGCATAAAAGTCCTCGCCGCCGTGACTGAGGGTATTTGGGTGGATCGCTCCCGCCATGGGGTCGCTTCCGCTGGTGGGTTGCGCCGGTTGGATCGGGTCGATCCGCGGAAACACCGTGACCCGAGAACGGCATGGAATCTCGATAGTGGTCGTGGTGAGACCCAGCGGCCCGACCACTGTTGCCTGGAGGGGTCCAAGATCCAGAATGCCGCGCCGCGTAGTGGGTAGGCGGTAGGCGACCCTAGAGGTCCCGCCGGGCACCAACGAATCGAGCACGATCATCGCCCCACGCGTTCCAGAGGTGTCGTCGTGGAGTAGGACGGCTGGAAGGCGTCGTCGCGCGGTGTTTCTGATTGCCAACTCGACTCTGGCCACGGCGTCGACGTGGACCCGTGGCGGTTGGATGCTCCGGTCGACGTCGATCCCGATACGCACCGTCCTTGAATGGATCAGTGAGAGCAGCACCAGGCTCGTGAATGTCGCACCGAGGATGTAGAACTCGATTGCGTCGATGACTCGCGCAACGACGAAGAACCCGCCGCTCGTCACCAATACCGCCCAACCTCGCCGCGTCATTGAAACGGCGCTATCTCGCCCTGGCCATCGTGCCATTGACACAGCGTCATCGAAATTGGTAGTCGGACCCGTGCATCAGGTGGCACCGGTGGGGACGGGAACGGTCCCGAGGATCTCCGCGAGTGCGTCACTGGCGGTGAACCCTTGGATTTGTGCTTCCGGGGTGACCATGAGGCGATGGGTCAGCACGGGTCCCGCCAACAGTTTCACATCGTCGGGCGTGACAAACGAGCGCCCCGTTGCAGCGGCCACGGCCCGGCTCACACGCTGCATGCTGAGGGTCGCGCGCGGAGATGCACCCATGGCGATCAGCGGATGATGTCGCGTGGCGTCGGCCAACTCGACCAGATACGCCTTGATGCTGGGAGCGACGTGGATGGACTTGACGGTTGCAATCATCGAGCGCACATCGTCGGATGAAACAACCGGGCCGATGTCGTCCACGGCGCTGCTCGCACCATGTGTGTCGAGCATCTCGAGTTCGTGGTCGCGGCTGGGATATCCAACGGAGACCTTCATCAAGAAGCGGTCGAGCTGGCTTTCGGGCAAAGGGTACGTGCCTTCGTGCTCGATTGGATTCTGGGTTGCGATGACCATGAATGGTGAACCCAGCGGATATGTGGTCTTGTCAACGGTCACCTGACCCTCGGCCATTGCCTCGAGGAGTGCCGATTGCGTCTTCGGAGATGCACGGTTGACCTCGTCGCCGAGTACGACCTGGGCGAAGATCGGGCCGGGTCGGAATTCGAAGTGGCCGTCGGCGCGGTTCCATACGGTTACGCCTACGACGTCCGAAGGCAGCAGGTCGGGGGTGAACTGGATGCGCCCGAATGTTCCGTCTATCGACTTGGCGAGAGCTTTGGCGAGGCTGGTCTTGCCGACACCGGGGACGTCTTCGATCAGCAGATGACCTTCCGAGACCAGGCAGAGGAGTGCGAGTTCGACGATCCGCGCTTTGCCCTGTATGGCCTGCTGGATGTTCTGTGACATCGTCGAGAACAGTTCGGTGAAACCCGATGGGTGTCCGACGATTTCATGTGTCGCCAATGTCTGATCCTTCCGTGGCCCAATCGGTCCCGGTGGCCTCATTTTCGGGTGATGGCCTCGTCGTTGGTCTTGTCGGTGATCTTGTCGTTGGTCTTGTCGTTGGTCTTGTCGTTGGTCTTGTCGATGGTCCTGTCAAGGATACGGTGCGTCGGTGGACGATCTCGTTTTGGCCATCGACATCGGTGGCACGAAGATGGCCGCTGGCCTGGTGGACCCGAGTGGTCACATCGTCGAGCGGGCTCAGTGTCCGACGTTGCCGCCGGCCAGACGCGGCGCACCGGATGATTCCGCTGGCAATGATGGCGAAAGGCTGTTCGAGTCACT
>CAYQFM010000133.1:0-1703 GCA_964416735.1 uncultured Iamiaceae bacterium
CTGCCGCGTCAATCCACCCGATCACCCCTCACCGGCTGCAATATCCGGGTCAGATCCAGGACCAGGTCACCTATTTCCACTGGTACTACTACCAAGGTGCCCCGCAGGGGACGTCGTCGTTGCGGACCAGCCAGTTCGACCAGCGGCTCGGCTCCGACGGCCCGTCACCGATGCAGTCGCTCGGACCGGTGTCTGTGAACCTGGCGACCGGGAACGTGACGACCTCGGTGTCATCCCCGCAGGTCACCGCGCTCGGCGGCGGGATGGGTGGGTCGTTGTCATACAACTCTCGGGCGCTCGACTTCGGGTTGCGGGCACGGATCTTCAACGACGGGAACAGCAACGGGATCGCGGACGCTTCCGAGTTCGTGACCCAACGATTGGATCCGAACTTGGAGTTCGCGTGGTCGTCGCCGGCTGCGGTGCCCGGTATCGGGAAGCTGATCGCGAAGTGGACCGGGTTCTTGGTGGTACCGAACCCGGGCACGTACTGGTTCGGCGCCGCGCTCGGTTCGGATGAGAAGGTCGAGGTCACGACCTCCGGGGTGGCCCGCCTGACCGTGAACGGCGTGAACCCTGCGGCGATCCCCGCCGATGTCCTGCTGGGCGAATCGGGCACGACGTACGCGGCGCGTTCGAACGTGTCGAGCATCTCGTTCACCACGACGACGGCATTCGAACAGGTCCCGATCGAGGTCACCTACACGAACCCGTCGGGCAGCGGTGACTTCCGGCTGATGATCGCCTCGTCGGGGAACCTGGCGGCCATCCCGAACAGTTGGTTCGCTCCTGACGCTCGGATCGTGCCGCGTGGTTGGACGTTCAACCATCTTGCCTCCGCCGGTGCGTCGTACACCGCGGCCCGGGTCGAGGCAACCGAGATCATCTTGACCGCGGAGGACGGCTCGACGGTGTCGTTCACCCGGAACGCCTCCGGCGGGTACACATCGCCCCCGGGGTACGAGGCAGACGCAGTGTCGTTGGCGTCGGACGGGCATGTGGTGCTCACCGACGACGCCGGGTACGCCTACAGCTTCTCGACGAACGGTCCGCTGGAGAGCATCTCGGCACCCGCAGACGCGAAGAAGCCGAGCAGCCCGGTCCCGACTTGGACACCGGTGACGTTGCCTGGTGCAGCGCAGCCGACGGCACGGATGACGGCATTGACCGATCCGGTGTCAAGCCGACAGGTGGTCTTCTCCTATCAGAGCGTCGCCGGGGCGACCTGCCCAACGGGGTCGCTCGCGGCGCCCGCCGGGATGCTGTGCAAGATCACCTATCCCGACGGCACCGCGACGAACCTGTACTACGCATCGGACACCCAGGGCGGCGCGGTGCTGTCACGGGTCGAGAACCCCGGCAACTCTACGATCGGGTACCCGACGGTCGATTTCGGGTACACGCTGGTGGCCCTGCCCGCCCAAGGAGGCGGGGTGTACACGGTCCCGTTGCTGTCCTCGGTCCGTGATCCTTTGGTTTCGGACCTTCGCCGCACCGGGCAACTCGGCTCGGACGCAGGGTATCTGACCGAGATCACCTACGACGCGAAGGGGCGCGCGACGTCGGTGACCGCTCCGAAAGACACCACAGCCGCGACTGCCCGCCAGAAGTTCTCCGTCGTCTACCAAGAGGTCGGCGGGGTCACGGTGAACGAGTCGTGGGTGTTGGTCGACGGGCTGGACAATGCAGCGTCGTCGACCGAT
>CAYQFM010000133.1:1761-6158 GCA_964416735.1 uncultured Iamiaceae bacterium
AAGGTGACCTTCGATCAGACCGCGCGCACGACAATCGACTACCAGTCTGCGAACGACACGGCGTCCCAGTCGCTGCGCACCCAGACCTTCTGGGACCCGGCCGCTGACCGGGTGCTCGCGGCGAACGCCAACAACCAGGTGACCTCGTATGTGTACAACGCGCAGGGGTTGCAGACCGACGTGTGGGGTCCTGGTGATCAATCGTGCTTCAGCCCGGTGAACAGCTCACCGCAGCCGAACGAGTCATGCACGCTGCCGCACACCTCGACCGTGTACGACGAAGGGATGAACGGGCTGGCGGCCACGGCGGCCGTGAGCGCAGGGTCACAGAGCGCATGCACGGTGTGGGCTGGCCGTCCCTTCTTCATGACGATCGGGGTGACCCAGGCGTCGTGAGCGCCGGCGGCGAGGAGGGCGGCCACGGTGTGGGCGAGCCCGATCAACAACGTCCCGTTCTCCGGAGCGGCGACCAACTTCGCGACCGGGATCGGCCCGAACTACACGTCGTTGTCGAACAACTGGGGTGTCGGTGGACCGCCCGAAGCGGTCAATGCGGCAGGGTCGGCGGTGAGCGATTACTTCTCGATCCGCCTGAGCGGTGAGATCGTATTCCCGCAGACCGGCACGTACACCTTCACGCTCAGCAGCGACGACAGCTCGGTGTTGTACATCGACGATCAGAAGGTCGCCGAGATCACGGCGTGCTGCACCGCGGCGTCGGGCACGTTCAACGTTGCAGGCGCTGCGCTGTCGCGGCGCATCCGAATCGACTACACCGAAGGGGCCGGCTCGGCCTATCTCACGTTGCAGTGGGCAGGACCCGGCATCTCCGGAACCCAAGCGGTGCCGACCAGTGCGTTGAAGCCCCGCTACGGGTTGGTGACCACCACGACGGTCGATGATTCGGGTGGAGCAGCTCCGTCGTCAACGACGACCACCGCGTACAACGGCTCGGGGATGGACCCGGCGTACGGGATCGCGACGTCGACCACGACGGCCGGGTTGACGACCTCATCGACGTTCGAGACGGGGACGAGCTACCGGCGGATCTTGTCCAAGACCCTGCCCGGGGGGAACACCACGAACTACGAGTACTACACCGCGGGTGGTGCTGCGAACGTCGCGTGCACCACGGTCGATGACACGACGATCAACCAGGGCGGGATGCTGCGCAAGATGATCAACCCGCCTGCCGCTGACGGCACCCGGGTGGTCACCGAATACCTGTACGACAACTGGGGTCGCACGGTCGCCACCCGTACCGGGACGCGGAGCGGATCGACCGACACGATGGAACCCTCGTGGACCTGCACCACCTTCGATCTGCGTGGTCGAGCGGTGTCGGTGGCGATCCCGGCGTTCGGCACCGCCTCGGCCCGGACCGTAACCAACACCTTCGATGTCGGCAACAACCCTCGGGTCTCCACGAGCAGCGACGCCGCTGGCACGATCACCGTGACCACGGACATCTTGGGTCGCCAGGTCGCCTACAGCGACGTGTGGGGCACGACCACGACCACCACCTACGACCAGGCCGGCCGCGTCACCCAGACCCAGTCGAAGTTGGCCAATGGCACGACGATCTCCACATCGAGCTGGACCTATGACCGGGGAGGCCGGATCCTCACCCAGTCCTTGGACGGCCAACCCGTCGCGCAACCGTCGTATGCGCCCGTCACCGACGCGCTGCCGTTCGTGATGAACGGCGTCACCTACCCCTCCGGGTCCGGGAACGCCGGAAACGGCACCACCGGGACCTTCAGCCGTGACGGTTCCGGGCGGACGACCGGGATGACGTGGCGGCGCAGCGCCGACAACTCACTGATCACTTCAGATGCTGTGACCCGGTCGCGAGCTGGTCGGGTGGTGACCAACGCCGTCGACGGGGCCCCCAACCCGACGTGGTCGTACACCTATGACGGTCCTGGTCGGCTCACCCAGGCCGTCGGGAACCTGCCCAGCACCCCGGGCACCCCCGGTGCCGCGCCCGTGGCGCGGACCCCGTCGAGCTCGGTCGCGACTGCTGGTGCCGGGGCGACGTCGTTGTCGTTGACGAAACCGTCGAACGCCCAACCCGGTGATGTGATGGTCGCATCGATCGCGACGGCACCTGACCCGTCGCAGACCGGCACTCCCGGAGCTGCGCCGGCGTTCCGGGACTCGGCGTCGAACACCACCGCGACCACGTCGTTGACCATCAACCGGCCCACCGCGACAGTCGCCGGTGACACGCTGCTCGCCGCGATCACCACCGGCCCTACCGCCTCGGGCGGAAGCGGACAGACGGTCACCTACGAAGCCGAGGCGGGCAGCCCAGCCGTCACCCTCACTGGCGCCAACATGGGCGCCTACTCGTGGTGCACCCCCGGCTGTGAAGGCACCGGCGCGGTCGGCGGATTCTCCGGGTGGGAAGCGGGATACTCGATCACGTGGGCGGTGAACGCCCCGACCGCCGGCACCTATACCGCGGTGTTCCGTTACAAGTCGGACTTCGGGAACGCGAACCGTGAGCTGCAGGTGAACGGCACCCCGATCAACTCCGCCTTCGCGTTCCCTCAGACCCCCGGCGGTGGTGTGTGGTCAACCGTCACCACCACGCTGACCCTTCCGGCTGGGTCGAATCAGATCAAGCTCAACGGTCTGGGAGGGTCAGGACCGGGCGGCTCGATCGATGTCGACAACTTGAAGCTCACCGCCCCGAGCGGTGGGAGTGGGAGCCCGGCGTCGATCACCCCACCAGCGGGATGGTCGCTTGTCAACTCGTCGACGAACACCACGACCGGTACCTACGTGTACGCTCGTCAGGCTGCTGTTGGTGATCCGGCATCGTGGTCGTTCACCTTGTCCGCGGCGGCGAAGGCTGCGGGTGTGATCGTCGGGTATTCGGGCACGCTGACGACCTCGGCGGTCGATGACACTCAGATCGGGTCGACCACGATGAGTGGTACGTCTCAGGTGGCGCCGTCGGTGACGACGACGAACATCAACCGCACGTTGATCACTGTGATCGGGTTCGCGACGAACACGACGGTTACGCCGGCGTCGGGGATGACCGAACGGGTCGATATCGCCGCGTCGGCGGGAGCGCCGACGGTTGGGGTGCAGTTGGCTGACCAGACCATCGCCGCGGCGGGGGCGACCGGCACACGGACGCATACGACGGCGGCGGCGACGACGTCGACAGCGGTGAGTGTGGCGTTGGCGCCACCGATGACCGGTGGTGGTGGTGGTGGGTCTCCGGTTGCGTATGAGGCGGAGCAGGCTGCTCCGGCGGTGGTGTTGACCGGGGCGAACATGGCGGCCTATTCGTGGTGCACCCCTGGTTGTGAGGGCACCGGAGCCGTTGGTGGGTTCTCTGGTTGGGACGCCGGGTATGCGATCGATTGGGCTGTCAGCGCCCCGTCCGCCGGTGCGTACACCGTGACGTTCCGGTATCAATCACAGTTCGGAGCAGCAGCTCGTCAGGTGCAGGTGAACGGGGTCACGGTCAACTCGAACCTGGCGTTCCCGCAGACCGCGTCGGGGGTGTGGGGAACGGTGTCGACCACCGTCACCCTCCCCGCGGGTGCGAACCACATCAAGCTGTACGGTCCGGGTGGCAGTGCTGCTGGTGGGTCGATCGATGTCGACAACGTGAAGCTCACCCCACCATCGGGTGGGGGCAGCGGGTCGCCGTTGCCGGTCACGATCACCCCGCCAGCGAATTCGGGTTGGGCCGAGGTGGGGGTGCCGTCGTTGGGGACCGCGACCCGGGTAGCGGTGTTCACCCGGACCGTGGGCGTGAACGATCCTGGTCCGTGGGTCTTCACGCTGGGTGGCACGGCGAAAGCGGTCGGGTCGATCACCGCGTACAGCGGGGTTGATACCTTGAACCCGGTCGACGCTGCTGATGTTGCGACCAACCCGTCGGGGACCAGTCACAGCGCGACCGCGGTGACGACGACGAACGTCAACCGCGCTTTGCACGCAGCGGTTGGTGTCGGTGCGGCGACCACGGTCACCCCGGACGCTTCGATGACCGAGCGTGTCGATGTGGCAGCGCCGGCGGGATCACCGACGGTGACGTTGGAGACCGCTGATCAGACCCTCACCGCAGCCGGGTCGACCGGGACCAAGACGTTCACGACGCCGGTCGCGGCGGCGTCCGCGGTGGTGATGGTGGCGTTGAACCCGGTCACCACCGGTGGCGCCCCTGGTGGGGTCACGACCTATGAGTACGAGTACGCGAGCAGTGGTGGGTGCGGGGTGAACCCGGCGGCGGGGGCGAACACGAACCGGACGAAGCTCACGATCAATACCGTGGTGCAGGCCACGTACTGCTATGACGGTGCGGATCGGCTCACCTCGACGACCGCTACTGGGTACAACACGACGATCAGCTACGACGCGCGAGGCAA
>CAYQFM010000134.1:0-6138 GCA_964416735.1 uncultured Iamiaceae bacterium
TACTGGCAGTTCTACTGGTTCACGCAACGACAGAGGCGGTCCGGGGACAGGCGCCTGTTGCGTGGGCTCTCAGCGCTTCTTTGCTGCAGCCTTCTTTGCTGCAGCCGTTTTGGCAGGTGCTGCTTTCTTCGCTGGAGCAGCCTTTTTGGCAGGAGCGGCTTTCTTGGCGGGTGCCTTCTTCGATGGGGCAGCCTTCTTGGCGGGAGCCGCCTTCTTTGCCGGCGCGGCTTTCTTGGCGACCTTGCCGGTCTTGACCGCCTCCTTGAATGCGGTCAGCGCCTTCATCTTCGGTGCCTTGCTTGCCTTCACCTTGATGGTCGCGCCCGTCTGCGGGTTGCGAGCCGTGCGTGCACTGCGCTGCGTCCGCTCGAACTTCACGAAACCTGGAACCGTCACGGAATCGCCCTTGGCAACCTTTTCGGTGACGGTTTCGGTAAAGGCGGTGAGTACCGCATCGGCCGTCTTCTTGTCGGTGTCGGCTCGTTCGGCCAGCGCGGCCACGAGTTCTGCTCGGTTCATTGACCCTCCATTTGGTCATGACTCGGTGCCGCACATTTGCACGGCGAACCATTGGTTTGGTGAACACCCCGTACCTGTGGCCAGTTGGTCTCCACCCAGTTACTGGACCAGCTTCTTGCTGGATCTGCTTGACGCAACACCCACACCCTGGGCGTGCACGCCAGCCAAGACGCTAGACGTTCACGCGTGACCGTGCATGGATCCCAACCTTGCGGCAGACCTCGATGTCTCAGACCTCGATGTCTCAGACCTCGGTGTCTCAGGCAGCGATGTACCAGACGCAGGCGTGTCAGGCGCAGGTGTGTCAGGCGATGACGTCGAGCCCGGGCTTGTCGACACACAGGTAGAGGTCACCACGGTCCAGAGCAACCTCGACGTTCCACGCTGTCACGCCCCACGCTCGGATGTGGCTGACCACTTCGGCCGGTGCAACGTTGCCGTAGTACTCGCCATCGCGTACATCCCAGCCGTCAATTGCCGAATGCGGCGGGCGCGGGTCTGTAGCGCAGGTGACTATCAGCCGACCACCGGGGGACAGGGCATCCCATGCGTTGTCGAGGATCGACCGCCATCTCGGAGCGTGCTCCAGAACTTCGGTCGACACAACAAAGTCATAGGTGCGCGTTGGTGACCAATCAGCGGCGTCAGCCACCTCGTCCACCCCTGGCCCAGGAGCGATGTCGATGCCGTGGTAGTGCGATGCCCCCAAGAACAGTGGTCGCACGCCTCCGTTTACGTCGTGGCTACCGATTTCAAGTACGGAGATGCCGTCGTTGCCGGCATCAGTGCAATGAGGTAGTTCGTGTGCTGGCGTGGAGAGGATCGATTCGGTAGGTGTCATCCCAGAGCCATCCACCTGAGACGCCACCCAGTCGAAAGCTTGGATGTGCATTGGTCGTTCCAGTTCGGGTTCATGGACGAGGAAAGCCAAGACAACCATAGTGGGCGGACGAAGTAGGCCAAAACATCTCTGGTCCCATACGCAGCATGGTGAATGGGTAGTCGCTAGCCAGCAGCCACGTGTGCGATTCTAAAAAGGGACATGAACCTAAAGTAGAGGTAGAGGGCTTGATCAACCCTCTATATTCACTTGATAGACAGATACGGATGTCTTTGGTGATATATCACTCTCGGTGGCTTATTGCTCGAAGCGTAGAGCAATGTATCTTGACGATCCGGTCGGTTGTGGAGCCCAGCCCGCTTGAGGCGACCTGGGTGGGTGACTCGGAGTTGTGGTGAATATCGATCGAGCACCAACGGCGCGACATAGCGCCTGGCGACGCCGCACGTTATGTTGGGTCGACAGTTTCTTTGCCTGCGGAAAGACAACTGGAACAACGACTGGAGTGACGGCTCCGAAGTACTGCGTACGGTGTTCTTGCGGTCACACTCCGTGGGAAATTTCCGTTGAAACACGCAAGATTCTTTGATAGCGTGTCAACCGTCACCTTGGGTGAGGTGGCAGTTTGATCAAACAGGAGGTTGTTTTTGTGAATTTTGGTAGCGGTAGCGCCAAGTGGCGCGATACAGGTGCCCACGTGGCATCGCCGCACCTTCGGGGGAAGAAGGTGGTGGCCTTGGCCGCCACGGTGAGCGTCGGAGCCAGCCTTTTCGGCCTGACGACGCTTGCAACAACCCCAGCGGGTGCGGCACCGGTGACCACCAGTTGGAACGATCGTTGCGTTCCGCATCCGTCAACGTCGAGTGCGAGTCCCAAGAATCAGGCGAATAGCATCACGGTCGATGCGCCGGCCACGGTGACCCAAGGTAACAACTTCACGGTCACCTATACCTTCCCGGTAGACTGGTACCCGGACAAGGAGAGCGGCGCTACCGTCGGTCCGCTCGCTCGCCTCAAGCGCGACTTCCGCCTTCCTGACGGCACAGCGTATGTAAGTGGCGCAGTTACTGGCACGTCGTCAGGCTTGAGTGGTGTGACACCCAACGTGCTTCAGGTGGATGACAGCGGAAATCCGAGTTCCACCGGCAATGTCATCCGTCTTTCCGGCGACAACTACACCGTTGGCAATGGCCCGAAGTCTGCCACCAACAATCTGAACGGCATCCAAGTGCCGCGCGGTACAATAAGTAAAGCTGACAGCCACTCCGGTGGAGATCATTACCATTATCAGTTGCCTGCCATCACGTTGACGCTCACGGCTACAGGCACTGCCGGCAACACCATCAACCACACTCTGCGCAACACGGGCAACGCTGCGTTGATCGACAAGGCTGAGAATCCGGGTACGGCGCTTGCCAAGGCCAGCCTGATTATCACGGTTTGGACGTATACGCACTGTGTGCCACAAACCTCTCCTGGATCGGGTGTACCGGGTGGTGCAGGCCTCGGCACTCTTGCCACGACCAGTATCACAGCGCCCGTTCAGAACACGACGACCAGTCTGAGTGTTCCGCCAACGGCAACCGTCGGCCAGAGTGTCAATCTGTCGGCAACGGTAACCGCAGGTGTTGGAACACCAACCGGAACGGTTCAGTTCAAAGACGGTGTCTCGAACATCGGCTCGCCTGTCACCCTCTCGGGTGGTTCGGCAACGCTGCCTCACACCTTTACTTCAGTTGGTAGCCATTCGATTACCGCTGAGTACTCGGGTGCCTCGGGCTTCAACCCGTCGACGTCAGCGGCATCGGCAGTCAACGTCGGCAAGGCCAGCCCGACCACGAGTGTGAGCGCACCACCCACGGCGAACCTCAACCAGAGCGTGACACTGTCCGCATCGGTCACAGGTTCATCGCCGACCGGAACCGTTCAGTTCAAAGACGGTGGAGTTGACATCGGTACTCCTGTAGCCCTTTCGGCTGGTAGCGCCTCGATGTCATGGTCGTTCGGCTCAGCTGGCAACCACTCGATCACCGCTGTCTACTCGGGTGACGCCAACAACAACGGCTCCACCTCGTCGGCTTCCACGGTGAACGTGTCCGCTTCGAACTCCACCACGAGCCTGACGGCTCCGGCTACGGCAACCGTTGGCGCAAGCGTTAGCCTTTCGGCAAGCGTCAGCGGCTACGGCACGCCAACCGGAACGGTCCAGTTCAAGGAAAATGGAAACAACATCGGTTCACCGGTGACTCTTTCGGGCGGCTCCGCTTCGACCACTTGGACTCCGGGTACTGCGGGTAGCCGCAGCATCACCGCTGTGTACTCGGGTGACACCAATAACAATGGCTCCACCTCGTCAGCATCAACGGTGAACGTCTCAGTTGCCACCTATGCGATGACCGGCCAGGTGACAGATGTTAATTCGAACCCACTTGCGGGGATGACCGTTCAGTTGCGTACGGGTTCTGGGCCAAACGGTGTGGTGGACACCACGACCAGTGACGGAAGTGGTACTTACAGCTTCACTGTTGAGGCTGGCTCATACCGTGTGTATGCGTTTGAGCCCGGCGACCAGAATTACGCTGGACAATGGTACGGAAACGTTGCACAGAGGCCTGATGCCACCGTTGTGAATGTTGCGTCCACCGTGAGTGGAATTGACATAGCACTGCTTCCCGCGACCCAGATCATACGGGGCACGGTGCGCAACGACACCGGTACACCTCTCGAAGGTATTTCGGTTCGGCTGCGCGACAATGCGGGCAACTCGGTCTTCTTGCTGAGTACCCGAGCCAATGGCCGATATAACTTTGGTGCGCTGCCTGCTGGCGACTACACGGTGTTTGCAAGTGATGCATCCAACGCCTACGTCGGTACTTGGTACGGTGATGCCCAACAGCGTAATGGCGCCGTGGTTATCAGTCTTCCCGCACAGGCTCAGACCGACATCGACATCAACATGGTGCCGGCCAGTCGTGGTATCAGCGGTACCGTCACCCTCGAGGGTGGAGGAGCTGCGGTCGGTGTGGTGGTTGATCTGCGTGACGCTACCGGTGTCAACCGTGTTGCTCTCGCCACCACCGACGGCAATGGTAGCTACAGCTTCAGCGGTATTGACAAGGGAATGTACAAGTTGTACTTCCGTGGTGTTGCAGGTTACGACGGTGTGTGGTTTGGTGGGTCGCAGCAGCGTGCCTCGTCTTCCACGATCATCGTGAGCAACGACGGCATGATCACCGGGATCGATGGACAACTCTTGGTGGCTCAGCCATAGCCTGATGCTCTGTGCCTGATGCTCTGTCTCCGGACGGAAGGCTCAGAAAACAGCGGCAACAGTTTGCAGTGAGCGAATGGGGCGGGGGTCTTCGGATCCCCACCCCATTCGTGTTTGTCGTCATTGATACTGACAGGGTGAGCCATGAGTGTTGCTTACCCACGACCGATGAACTAACTTGAAGTGGCCGAAGTCACGTACCGAAGCGTCTTTTCACGGTTCATGGCGTAGTCAGGTTGGTTGTCATGTAGGACAAACTCAACTGGCGGGTCAGTAGCGCATCGGTCGACATTGGTATAGGCATGACGGGTATAGGCATGACGGTACAGACACGACCTACTTCTCGAGGGAAACGGAGAAACATGAAATTACGAAAGCAACTTTGTTCGGCGGGTGTAACCGTCGGAATGCTGGCTGGTGGCTCGATTGCAGTGCTACCTCAAGCGGCTGGTGCTGGACCAGTGGAATTGCCGACGCCGACGAGCATCAACCAGACCTGTGTGGGCACTGATGAACTTACCAATGCCATGTTGGGCAACTTGGGCGGCACGCTCGCTGTTACCACGGTCATCACTCCGGATGGGGCCAATCCAGCGACGATTGCATCGGGTGATTCTGCGTCAGTGGCATTTGATATTGAGATGCAACTCGACCCAACCCTGATTGATCTCGCCATCTCGACCCTTGGGGTGACGAGTCTGGATATCGTCAACTTCCATCAGGGTATCGTCGCCACCGGTGGCGGCAGCGGAGGTCCGTACAATGCGCTGCCGAGCGACTTCAACGTCAATCTTGTTCCGCTGACCGTGCCGACGCTGGCTGCATCCGGCACGGTGGACGTTTTAGATGACACTGTTGCAACCGAATTTGAACTCGACGATGTAGATCCGCTCGCGTTTACCGTCTCCATTCCCGGAGTGGACAGTGGTGAGGTCGATGAAAACGGCGATCCGATCCTCGTCACAATGGTATTGAATCTGGCGTGTACCGCTGATACCGCTCCCACCTTCGGAGCCATCAACGCTGGCGATCCTGTAACCACGGCAACGATCTCAGGTGTAGTCACGAACTCCGCAAGTGCTCCGATTGCAGGCACCGTTGTGGATCTGCGTGATGCCACTGGGATCAACCGTGTAGCGCTCACCACGACCGATGCGAACGGTGTGTACACCTTCCCGGACTTGGACTTTGGTAACTACACCGTTTACGTGCGGCCTGTTGCTGGCGTCTACCAAGGCCGTTGGTATGGTGGTGCCAGTCAGCGCTTCGCTGCCACTGTGCTCAACCTTACGGCATCCGGTATCGACAGCGCCGATCTGGTCCTTCCGGATCAGGGCCTTTCGATCAGTGGCAACGTGGGTGCCGGTGGGCCAGCGGTTGGTGCAACCGTGGACCTGCGTGATGCCACTGGGATCAACCGTGTTGCGCTTACCACGACCGATGCAAACGGCAACTACAGCTTCAAGAACCTCCAACCCGGCGTCTACAGCCTCTACGTCCGCGGCGT
>CAYQFM010000135.1:0-291 GCA_964416735.1 uncultured Iamiaceae bacterium
GGCCAACCCGTTCAAGAAGGTGGACCACCTTCCGGTGAACTACAACATCGGCCACCTCGTAACCGCAGAGGGCGACACGGTCAGCCCCGACGGCAACTACCTGGTTGCGCTCAACAAGTGGTCGAAAGAGGACTTCCCGCCGGTGGGCACTCTGCATCCTCAGAACTTCCAGCTTGTCGACATCTCCGGCGACAAGATGGAACTCCTAGCGGATATGCCCATCGGTTTCGGTGAGCCGCACTACGTCCAGATGATCAAGGAACCCCCGCATCGAGGTCAAGTTGCGCAACG
>CAYQFM010000135.1:301-6138 GCA_964416735.1 uncultured Iamiaceae bacterium
AGCCGCACTACGTCCAGATGATCAAGGCTGACAAGATTGCTCCTATTGCTTGGCGGGTCTACCCACCGGGAACCGACCCAATAACAATGGGGCCGTCGGAGTTCACGACTGAACCGGGTAAGCAGCGGATCGTGCGTGAAGGCAACAAGGTCAACGTCTTCATGACCGTCATGCGATCGACCATCACGCCGGACCACATCGAGGTCAACGAGGGCGATCAGGTCACGCTGCACATCACGAACATCGAGACAACGCCAGACGCCACCCACGGCTTTGCGGTTCCGAAATACAACATCGGAGCGAGCTTGGACCCGGGCGAGGTTGTCAACATCGAGTTCGAGGCCAACCGGCCCGGAACCTTCGGCTACTACTGCTCGGAGTTCTGCTCGGCGCTGCATCTCGAGATGCAGGGCTGGCTGCTGGTCAAGCCAAAGGCCTGACCTGGCTCGCTTTCAGTCTCAAACAGCAAACACGAAACAATCAGTATCGGGTGCTGGCCCCCGCCTGCGCCCGAGGGAGGAAACAATCAGATGAAGCACAACGTCAGAAATCTCGTCGCCATATCCGCACTCGCTGCGGTGAGCCTCGGAGGAGTTGCTGCGTGTTCGAGCAGCGATGACAGTTCCACCAAGACAACCGACAAGGCGGCAACCGACAACGGTTCGACCGACAAGGGTTCCGGATCCTCGGATGCCGTGAAGGTGGAGATGAAGGAATACGAGTTCATTCCGCCAGCGGTCGAAGGCACTTCTTCGGGTGGCAAGGTCTCGTTCGAGGTGAAGAACGCGGGCACACTCGAACACGATTTCACCGTTGAGGGCTACGAGGACGAGAAGATCGCCGTCAACAAACCCGGTGACACCCTGACCGGATCCGTATCCCTCGAGGCAGGCGATTACGTCATCTTCTGTTCTGTTCCGGGACACCGTGAATTGGGCATGGAAGGCACGCTGACGGTCAAGTGACCCTGAGGAGACAGGACCATGTCCAACTCACTCACTGCCGATGCAGAACCCGCATCTGACACCACCACATCATCCGAACCACCGGAACCGGATTCACCGGTTCCGGTGGGGAAGAAACTGCCTGCACGGATAATCATCGCGCTGGCCGCTGCTGCAATGTGCATTGTGGCGATCCCGATGGCTATCTGGCAGGCGCACCTTGAAGCACCGCAGTACAAAGGTAAGGGCGCATTGGTCATCACGGCGTATCACGACCGTCTGGTCGGCGATATCTGTGAACTGAACGACCTGAACCACTACATAGGGATGCGCCCATTGGGTGAGCCTGACCCACCTTGTGGATCGATCGAACAAGGAATGGCAACTCAAAGTGGTGCGGGTAACACCGTGGGCCGTATTGCCGATGAAATGATCCTCTGGATCCCTTCGGTGATCTTGGGCGCCGTTGCCGCTATCGCCACGATGCTCTCGTTCTCGCTCAAGCCCGGATGGTTCCGCAAGCTGCTCAGGTGGGGAGGAGTTGCATTCCTGTGGATGGTTCCGGTGGGTGTGCTCTTCATGACACAGGTCCATCTATACGACTTCGGTCACGATCTGGATCCGACAACCGCATTTCGTCCAAAGCCCTTCACGCCACGTGTCCTGGGACCGTCACGGATCTATCAGTTCGATGTGGATGCGGGACCGGGTACCGGCCTGTGGTTAGTGATAGGCGCTGCCGCCCTGGTTACTTTCGGACCTTGGTTTGTGACCAAACTGGCCAAATGGGTTCCCGACTTCGGCCGTTGGCTTGGTGGCTGGGTCAGCTGGGCAACCGGAAAGTCATGATGAAGGCCAAGGTCACCACCCTGACAGTTTCGGGGGTGTTGGCCGTCATGGTTGCGACCATCATTCTGTCGTGGGTAGGCCCACCGCCGTCTTCAGCGCAGACCCCAATGCGCATGACAAGCCCGCAGCGCAAAGCTGCGGGCTTGGTGGTTCAGGCGCGAGGTGAGCACCTGGCCAGCGCTGCCTCCGACGCGCAACAGCGTGGACGCGAACTGGCACAGAGATTTGCTGATGCCCGCGAAGGTGACACGATCACCATTGAAGCGGGCGCGTACGTTGGCAACTTCGTCGTCCCGACAAGGGTTGACATAGTTGGCGAGGGTCGACCGGTCCTTGATGGCGGCGGAACCGGTTTGGTCTTGAGTATCGCTGAAAGCGCAGCAGGCACGTCGATCAGGGGAATCCGGGTCAGCGGAAGCGGGCTCGGGCCTAGTGGCTCGCCAGCGGGGATCTTCGTGGAAGCCGACGATGTCGTCATCGATGACGTCGAGGTGGTGGAGTCGTACATGGGCATCCGCGGTATCGGGTCGGACCGAATTCAGGTTCGTAATTCGAGGGTCGAGGGTTACCGGGAAGGTTCATTCGAAAGCGAACTGCACGCGACCGGTGACGAGGTGGATTTCACCGGCGTGCAGCGCGTCGATCTGGACAAGAGTCGGAATCGCATGCGCGGTGATGGCATCACCATTGCGAACACCTATGACGCCGTGATCGAGAACAACCACGTCGTCAACTCTCGTGACGGTGTCTACCTGACATACGCGAGCCGAACTCTGGTGACCGGTAACCAGATCATCGATAGTCGTTACGGCTTGCATTCGATGTATGCGGACGATCTGGAAGCCGCCGATAACTACATGTCCGGAAACCTCTCTGGCTTCATCCTGATGTACGGAGAACCGTTCGAGATTCGGCACAATACGGTCATCGAGTCGATCTCCCCGGCAACCGGTATCGGCATCGTCCTCAAAGACGTATCTCTGGTGACAATGACCGAGAACATCATTGCTTCGAACCGAGTTGGTCTGAAGGTCGACAATGCGGGAGCCACCGGTAATTCGGAAGTGCCGGCGCTGATTCGGGCCAACACCATTGGAATGAACCAGGTTGGTGTTGAGTTGGCACCATCCGCCAATGCCAACTTCACCGAGAACAGCTTTGTCGAGAACACGGTCCAGGTCGTGGTCGACGGCAAGGTGCCCCGTATCGCTTGGAACCTCGACGGAGTGGGCAATTTCTGGAGCAACTACAAGGGTTATGACGTGTCGGGCAACGGCATCGGCGACGTTCCGTTCATCCAGGGCGGTTCGATAGCGCGAACGCTGACCCGCTCGCCGGTGATGATCAGCCTGGCTTCCGGTCCGGGTTTCCGGATCATGCAGGCCATCGAAGACAGATGGGCACCCGAGCAACCCGTTGCCGTTGACGAGTTTCCGTTGATGGAGAAGCGGTCGCCGTCGGTGCCCGAGTATCTGCGACCGGGTAGTCCGCCACCCTGGTTTGCAATATCCAGCGCTGCTCTGGCGTTGTTCGGCGGAGTGATCCTCATTCTTGGCCGGAAGACCCGCCGGTCCCTGAGCGTCTGAAGAGGGCGATGTCTGACGTTTCGGCAGTTTCGGTGAACAACGTTTCCAAGCGCTATGGACGCAATGCCCCGACCCTCGTCGACCTGGACCTGAAAGTCGATAGTGGAACCATCGTGGCACTTGCGGGTTCGAACGGCAGCGGAAAATCGACCCTGTTGCGCTGCATCGCTGGGCTCGCCCAGTTCACGGGTTCGATCAGCGTGTGCGGGACACCGGTCGATTCCAAGGGAGCTTTCCGGCGTTTGGTGGGATACCTGCCGCAATCGGTGATGCTTCCGCCGCACGCCACCGTTGCCGAAGCAATCAAGTTCTTTGCACGCCTCAGGGGGGCTGATGTTTCGGTGCTTCCCGTCGACCCGGAATTCCTTCCACCCTTCGGAGCGCGGATCGGAACACTGTCGGGCGGCCAGCGCCAGCGGGTTGCGCTCACCATTGCGCTGCTGGGTGCACCAGAGGTGATTCTCCTGGACGAACCCGTGGCCAACTTGGACTCTGGTGGGCGTGAAGCCGTATGGGAACTGTTGAGCAAATTGCGTGAAACAGGTACGACGATTCTGATTGCGAGTCCCTCGCCCATCGATCTTGCTGGAATCGGCGACCGGACGGTGCTGCTCGATGAGGGACGGGTCATCGAGGATCGAGTGGAGGTACGGAAATGAAGGGTGCCATTCGTGCACAGGCAGCCTGGGAATTCCAGAGCGCGGCACGTAGTCGCTGGGTCATCGGCATGGCAGTTGCATTCGCGTTGATGTGTCTTGCCGTGGCTCTGGCCGGTATGCGATCGCTGCGCGAGTTGGGCCTCTCCGGCGTGGGTCCGGCCGCCGCCGCTCTTATCAACCTCGGAATTCTGATGCCGGCCATGATGGGCCTGCTCTTAGGCGCAAACTCGCTGGTGGCTGCTCGTGAGCAGGGAGTCCTACCGCTCATCGCCGTGCAACCCGTGTCGCGTACGAGCATTGTTCTAGGACCTTTCATCGGCCTATCCACCGCTCTTGTCGCATCGATCCTGGCGGGCTTTGGCGTTGCCGCGACGGTTCTGGCCGGTGTGGCCAAGAGTTCCGATGTTGAACCGCTCTTGGCACTGGTGGGTTCGACGCTGGTCGTTGCCCTGACGTGCGTTGCCATAGGTCTCGGGGTCTCGGCCATTTCGAAAACGCGCCTCCAGGCAACGTCGATCGCGATTCTCTTGTGGTTCCTCCTTGCCCTTGGCATGGACTTAGCGCTCGCCGCCATAGCTCCCGCCGTGAGGATGGGTCCCGAGGGTCTGCTCACTGCTGTGGTTGCCAACCCGCTCGAAGCGGGAAGGGTGCTTGCTTTACTGGGAGCCAATCCTGATGGGACAGCCCTCGGTCCATTCGGTGGATACCTCGTCGAACGGTTCGGCAGCGGGACCGCGGCCGGTGTCCTGATTGGTTCCATGGTTTTCTGGATCGTTGGTCCGTTGGCCGTGGCTCGGGTTGCCATCGGAAACAGCGATCTCTGATCATCCGAAGACCTGATCATCCGAAGACCTGGTAATCCGAAACTGGAATGAAAAGCGGAGGACGCCTGTTAGAGTAAATGTTGACGTATCAACGATATGTTCGGGTGGTTCCGTTTCTCCCCGTAGCGGGGCTTTGATCAGGAGGAGACCATGGCAGCGATCACAGCAGACACGATGGTGCTACCCAGGGTGCGCGTGGCTGGACTTGCCGACACGGAGAGGCCTGTTTCGGCAATCACGACAGGGCCGACTTCATTCGAAGGGTTGGGCTTTCCAGTGCGCCGAACCATGGCTGGTCTCCCCTACGAACAGACCGATCCGTTCATCATGATGGATCACATGGGTGAGGTTGACTATGAAGCGGGGGAACCGAAGGGGACCGACTGGCACCCCCATCGAGGCTTCGAGACGGTCACATATCTCATCGAAGGGGAGTTCCTCCACCAGGATTCACACGGTGGTGGCGGATACATACGAGAGGGGGGAACGCAGTGGATGACGGCCGCTTCGGGCATTCTCCACATTGAGACGCCGCCGGAAACACTGGTGGAAGCGGGAGGTCTCTTCAACGGTTTCCAGATTTGGGTAAATCTTCCGGCCAAGGACAAATGGATCTCACCCGCGTATCAACCGGTCGAGGCCGAGGACCTGCTGCTCCTCGCGAGTGACGACGGGGGTGCGCTCATTCGGGTCATCGCCGGAACCGTCGATGGGCACAAGGGTCCGGGTTCCACGCACACCCCGATAACGATGCTCCACGCATCTCTTGCTCCGGGCGCACGCATGTCTCTTCCGTGGCAGCCGAACTACAACGCGCTCGCATACATCTTCGCGGGGAGTGGGACTGCAGGGGCAGAGGCTGGAGCGGTTGAAGCCGGACAGACGGTGGCGTTCGGACCCGGTGACCGCGTTTCATTCACAGCCGATGAGCATCTCGACAGTAGGACCGATGTCATGGAGGGTCTGCTTCTTGGT
>CAYQFM010000136.1:0-3542 GCA_964416735.1 uncultured Iamiaceae bacterium
TGTCGACAAGTCGGGTATCGGGCCCAACCTGCGACCCCGCTCCCACCACACACTGTCCCTGGAGCATCGTTCCGGGAAACAGGGTCACATCGGTTTCGAGGTGCACGGTGGCATCGATATACGTATTGGCGGGATCGAGCATGGTCACGCCACGACGCAACCACCCATCGTTGATGCGGCGACGCAAGACCGATTCCGCAGCCGCCAGTTGCAGACGGTCATTCACGCCCTGCGTTTCAACCGAATCGGTTGCAAGCACGGATCGCACAGTGTGGCCCGCCGCGTGGAGAACACCCACAACGTCGGTCAGGTAGTACTCGCCCTGAGCATTCTCGGGGCTGAGTCTCCGAAGTGCCGGCGCCAACACGCTCAGGCGAAAGCAGTAGATCGAGGTGCATATCTCGTCTATCTCACGCTCATCATCGGTGGCATCGGAGTGCTCAACAATCCGCTCGACCACCTCTCCACGACCCCGCACGATGCGCCCATAACCGGTGGGGTCATCGAGGCGCGCCGTGAGAAGTGTGGCGGCCGCACCGCTCGAACGGTGCTGGTCCACAAGATCCTTCATGGTCTCAGGTCGCAGCAGTGGAGTGTCTCCCGGGAGAACCAACACGTCACCATCGACAGACCCGTCATCGTCAGGAATGGCCGTGAGACCAACACTCACCGCGTCACCCGTGCCGCGCTGGACCTGCTGATCCACGAATTGAAGTTCAAGATCGGGAGCCAGGTCTCGGAGCTTGCCTGTGACCCGATCAGCTCCGTGGCCGACCACGACAACGACCCTTTCCGGCTCAGACGAGGTCAACGAATCGAGTACGTGCATCAGCATCGGGCGGCCGCACAGCAGATGAAGTGGCTTGGGGCGTGACGACCGCATCCGAGTTCCCTCGCCGGCAGCCAGGACGATCGCGGAGAGTGGGGGTGAACTCATGGGTCTGTTCTAGCTGCTACGGACGCTAGGGTCTAAGGGACCTTCGGGGGTGATGTAATTGGCAACATGCGAGGTTTTGGTCCTCGTCTTCGGGGTTCGAGTCCCTGCCCCCGAGCATCTGTGACCAAGAACCCGAACCGCTGACCACCACCCATCTGGTGTGCAGCCCATCCACACTGCTAGGTTGCCCCACGCCATGGGTTCACTGATCAAGAAGCGCCGGAAGCGCATGCGTAAGAAGAAGCATCGCAAGATGCTCAAGCGCACCCGTTTCCAACGTCGCGCCGCAGGCAAGTAACAGACCCGCTGGCCCAGAGGTGTCGGTCCGCATTGACGGATCGGCTCACCCTCGCGGCTCCAGCGTTCGCACGACGATGCGCCCATCGCCGGGGTGGTCGCCTTCGACGAACCACGTCGAACCGCTACCCGCGAGCGTAGGGGTACATCCCGTCGCGTCCCCGAGGCGGTCACGCCAAGACGCCAAGCGAGGCTCCACGTCCAGTGCGGCCAACTCGAGGTCGTTCTTGCCACCACCGGTTGGTCCGCCCAAACGGTCCCAGGCCCGATAGACCGCCGGGGTCGAACAGCCGAAGGGTGGAATCAGCAGGGTAAGGATTCTCGACTCGAACGGCAGAGGTTCGACGATCTCGCCGATTCCCCGCACCCGGGCACGACCTCCCACGAGACAGAAAGCAACATCAGCCCCCAGCGCGACAGCTTCGAGAGGGTCCGTGACACCGGCCCAACGCAATATGGCTGCAGCGTCCGCTGAACCACCGCCAAGGCCTGCACCGGCTGGAATCACCTTCGTGACGTGGACCCTGGCACGTCGTCCAACCATCCGCAGCGCGCGGCTGACGAGATTGTCTTCGTCCGCATGCACGGCAAGGCCCCCGGAGGCTTCGGTGATCTCGATACCATCCCCGTCACTGAGCGCCAGCGAATCCATCAGATCGAGAGTCACCATCTCGGCATCGATCAGGTGCATACCATCGCCACGCACGCCAGTGACGTGCAACGACAAGGTGAGTTTCGCGGGCGCAGACAGCACCGCGGGCAGGTCAGTCGGCACGCCGAGAGGCTACGACGGCCTCGGCCAGTCGACCCCACTGGTGTATATCAAGCTGCTCAGGGCGGTCATCCGATCGGACACCGGCTGCAGCAAACGTCTCCTGGGAGATCGTTGCGCCGAGAGACCGCCGGAGCATCTTGCGTCGCTGACCGAACGCCGTGCGCACGAGACCGAACAGGACGACCGGATCAGCGTTGACCGCGGGTGCAAGATGCCGTTTGATCGAAACCAGGACGGATTCCACCCTGGGCTGAGGGACGAAGACGGTGGCCGGGACACGACCAACAACCTCTGCTGTCCCGTGATATGCCACCTTCACGGACGGAATGCCATAGGCGGGCGTTCCAACCACCGCGGCCAGACGTTCTCCCACCTCCCGCTGGACCATCACCAGCATCCGCCCGATCTTCGGTACCTCGTCGAGCAGGTCGAGCACCAACGGTGTCGCAACGTTGTACGGCAGGTTCGCAACGAGGACCCAGATCCGCTCACCGGCAAGAAGGGAATCCCAGTCCAGGTGGCGAGCGTCGCCCTCCACCAGGCTCACACCGGTGTCGGCGAGCACCTCACGCAATGCGGGCAGCAGATACCGATCGATCTCAATGGTCGTGACATCGGCGCCGGTTTCTGCGAGCGCGAGTGTCAGAGAACCGAGCCCGGCACCGATCTCCACGACAGCGTCGCCGGGACCGACTTCAGCAAGATGCGCGATTCGTCGAACGGTGTTCGGGTCAGCCACGAAGTTCTGACCCAGCGCTCGACTGGCCGACAGACCGTGACGCTCGAGCAGGCCAGCTATGTCGCTACCGCTGAGCACGGCCACCCGCAGAACATCGGCCGTCCGTCAGCGGGCAACGGACGAGGTCCCGGCGATCAGGTCGAGCGTGCGGCACGACCGGCCTGCGAACGCGAGACGCGACCGGCCTCGGCAAGAGACGCGATGCAGTCCGTGAATGTGTCGACCGGATCCCGATACTCGATCCCCAGATCGTCATGCACCGCCGAGTCGTCCGAGGGTGGCATGTTTGTGTAGTACTCCATGGCCGAACGGGTGAACGCCGTGTTCACTCCCATTGGACTGGTCACAGATTCCACCATCGTCCCGATCAGCCTCAGGCTTATTCCAAGAATCGGCAAACGGATGAAGTAGTTGCCCGTGGCCTCGGTGAACAACGCCCCGATGCGGGCAACATCGAGGAACGTTCCTCCAGCCATGAATCTCCGTGGCCCCATACCGGGGACCATGGCCCGGGTGTGGATCTCAGCCAGGTCGCGAACATCGATCATCAACCAGCCGGCATCCCAACCGGGAATAACGCGCCCCACGAGAACGGTCTCGAAACCTTCTGCAACTTCGCCGAAACGACCGCCGATTCCCGGCCCCACGACCATCCCGGGATACGAGATGACCACAGGCGCACCGTCAGCTTGGAGCGAGCGGGCGTAATTCTCAACGGCCGCCTTCGAGATTCCGTAGGCGTCATCGGTCTCACCGGTCTCGAGGTCAGAGGTCATGATCTTCAAACCCGGCCT
>CAYQFM010000136.1:3552-6117 GCA_964416735.1 uncultured Iamiaceae bacterium
AAGAGCGACGTGATGGAAGAGGTGTGGATGATGGGGTCGAGCCCACGTTCGGCGGCACCTCCCAGGACGGCTTGGGCACCGGCCAGGTTGGTGGCCTGGACCTCGGCATCATGGCGCGGGTCGATCGCCACGGTGGCGGCACAGTGGACGACGGAGTCACAACCTTCCAACGCTCTGTTCACGGCATCGGCATCCGTGATTCCCCCGGTGACATGATCCGAAATATCGACGCCCATCTCGCCGAGAGGTGCAAGGCGGGCGGGATCACGGACGAGAAACCTCAGGTCGTGGCCTGCTTCCGCAAGCGAGACCGCACTCCAACCGCCCACAAAGCCGGTTCCACCGGTAATCAAGATACGCATTTGCCCTCACCATAGACGTGTTTCGACATGATGGTTATCCACCACTCAGCCACTTACGCGCAGCCACTCACGCGGTGGTCAATTGCGCGGTGGTCAATTGCGCCGTGACCATTTACGTTGCGCGGTGATCATTTACGAAATACCGATTGCCCAGCCTCGACACGGCCAGCGGTCAGACACGGCCAGCGGTCACAGCCAATGCAGAAAATCAGACGCAGGCTCCACCCCATGGTCGAGCACCCTGCCACTGGAACAGCGCTATCGCCATTGCGTCCTGGTCGCCGGGCGAGACCCGCTCGGGAGGAATGCCCACGAGGTCGAGGCGGCCGGCGTGACGGGCCGTTGAGTCCCATGAACTCTGAAGGAACTGGTATGCCCCGTGGTACAGGCCATTGGACGACACGATCTGGTAATTTCCGCCTGACTCACGCTTGCGGATACATGCCAAGAATGCCTGGAGGTCACCGCTCACCTGCGGAGACGATGCGGCCGTGGGCGGAGGAGCAACTGTCGTTGCGGGAGCAGCAGCCTGCACCGGTACCACAGGCGCCTGCGTGGTGGTCGGAGCCGCTGTCGTGCTTGACGGCGGCTCAGTGGTGGTCGGAATTGCGGTCGTCGTCGTGGCAATCGAAGTCGTAGTAGTTGACATTTCAGTGGAGCTGGACGAGGACGTGACTATCCGACGCTCGACCGTATTGCGTGCGGCAAATTCACGTCCGACCACCGAACCATGGTCGGAACCCGCCAATACCGTCGTGTCGGCCGCTGTACCCGAAGCCCGGAAGATCGAGACGACAAGAGCCGGAATCATCACCGCCGCCATCAACACCAAGAACAGCGAACGTCTCGTTTGAACCGTGAACTCGTTCAGGGTCTGGCCCCTTCACTCGACAACAGGCAAACGAAACTACCCAGCTTCGTAACACAACCGCAACTTTTGAAACTCAGTTGAGATGAAAGAGAGCTTCTGTGTTCTGCTTCGTCGCTCGGGCAACCTCTGCGACGGAAACGCCTTTCTCCGCCGCCAAGGCCTCTCCGACCAGTGGAACAAAGGCGGGTTGATTCTTCTTGCCACGGTGTGGGATGGGCGCAAGGTAGGGCGAGTCGGTCTCCACAAGCATCCGGTCGAGCGGACACAGAGCAGCCGCTTCGCGCAGTTCACCCGCCGACGGAAACGTGATGATCCCGCTGAACGACAACATCAAGCCAAGACTCAGGCCGCGGGATGCCTCATCCGGTCCTCCCGTGAAGCAATGAAACACGGACCGTTCCGGAACCCCTTCGGTCTCAAGAATCGAAAACGTATCGTCCCACGCATCACGCGTATGGATGACAAGTGCCAGATCGTGCTCTTTGGCCAAGGCGAGTTGTGTCGCGAAGACTTCGCGCTGCACGGAGCGCGGCGAGTGGTCGTAGTGATAGTCGAGGCCGCACTCTCCAATTGCCACAACACGGGGCTTGTCGACCATGCCCAATATCTCTTCGATCCCATTGGTCGCATCGTGTGGATGCACTCCAACGGTGGCCCACACACCATCGTGGATCTGAGCAGCGGTTACCGCCGCCGCGGAGCTTGCTGCATCGGTTCCGACGTTTATGAGTCCGTTCACCCCTGCTTCACGCGCGGCGGCCACGACGGCGGTCGCCGTATCGCCGACGGGAAGGTGGCAGTGGCTGTCGATCCACTCCATCATGCAGACAACCTGGGAAACAGCGGGTCGCCCTTCTCCACGGCGAGCCCACCCGGATAACCGCCCCAAGCCACTGAATCCGGAACAACCTGATCGTCGGGTGAACCCTCCAAGCCGATTCGGCTCCAGATTTCAGAGCACGCGTGAGGTATCGCCGGCGATGCCAGGATCGCCACGATCCGCAACACCTCGAGGGCATCCCCCATAACGGCATCCAACGCTGCGCCCGGTTCCATCTTCCAGGGCTCGTTGGCCTCGAGGTGGGCATTCGCATCGTGGATCAGGCGCCATGTCGCCTCTAAGGCGATGGACGGAGAGATGTTCTCCCACGCGGCAGAAGCAGAAGCAACCACCTCTGTCGCCACGGCGGCGAGTGGGCTGTCGGGCGCGGGTGCCGCCCCCACTCCCCCACACTTCTTCGCCACAACAGTGGCAACCCGTGACATGAGGTTCCCAAGGTTGTTGGCAAGGTCAGCGTTGTAGCGGGTGACCATTCCTTCGTAGGAGAAATC
>CAYQFM010000137.1:0-318 GCA_964416735.1 uncultured Iamiaceae bacterium
GCCGCGCCGAATCGACCTACCGCTACACGGTCATCGACACCATCGGCGGTGGCGCTTCCGAGATCCAGAAGAACATCATCTCGAGGCGCGTCCTGGGTCTTCCAAAGAACTTCTGAGCCCGGACTCATGCCTTCTCCCGCCCTCGCCGGTATCACCGTCCTGAACCTGGCCACTGTCGGCCCGGCCGCGCGCTGCGCGCGCATGCTGTCGGACTACGGAGCATCGGTCATCAACGTGGGTGCTGTTCCAAAGGCGGGCGGGGTTCAGATCATCCCGCCCTTCTACGCCTACAGCGGCATGCGTGACATCCGCCGGATT
>CAYQFM010000137.1:328-6072 GCA_964416735.1 uncultured Iamiaceae bacterium
GGTTGGCGGCGATGGATTTGGGTATGACGCTGTCGGCGTTCATTCGGCTGGCAACCACCGCCGATGTGGTGATCGAGAGTTTCCGGCCCGGAGTGGTTGGCCGCTTGGGAATCGGTTACGAGGACATAGTCGGGGTCAACGAAGACATCATCTACTGCTCCACCAGCGGCTTCGGACAGAGCGGACCGTACTCACAATGGGCCGGTCACGATGTGAACTACCTGGGCGTCGGTGGGTACCTCGACTGCAGCGAACGCGCCCCCGGCGACAAGCCGCCACTACCAGGCGCCACCGTTGCCGATGCGGCCGCCGGTGGAATGCAGGCGGTCATGGCGATCATGGCGGCTCTGATCCGCCGCGGTGCCACAGGCGAAGGCGAATACCTCGACGTGTCGATTGCCGACGGCGTTCTGTCGCTCATGGGCCTCTACATCGACGAGTACCTGGCGACGGGAACCGTGCCGGGACCGGGTCACTACATCCTCACGGGCCGCTACGCCTGCTACGACACCTACCGCTGCGCCGATGACAAATGGGTGACCGTGGGCGCCATAGAACCCCACTTCTACCGCAACCTCTGTCGCCTCCTCGACTGCGAGCAGTGGTCGGACCACCAATTGGATGACGAAGTTCAGGACCAGGTGCGTACTGACTTCACTGCAGCCTTCGCCCGCAAGGACCGCGACATCTGGGTGGCCGAGTTGGCACCGGCTGACACATGCGTAGGGCCCGTCTACACGGTGCCGGAACTTGTCGATGACCAACACCTGGCGGCCCGCGGGGTGATCGTGAACGCCAACCACGAGACCGAGGGCAGCTTCCGACAGCTCGGCACCCTGCTGGCCGGTACCGACCGCAACCGCTCCCGGTTCGAGGTACGCGACGGTACGAAGACCGACACAGACGAGATCCTGGCCACAGCCGGTTACAGCGGCGACGACATCGCACTACTACGTGAAGGGGGTGTGGTCGCATGACCGACACCGAAGAACTTCCCGCCGACGAACTTCCCGCCGACGTTGCGGAACTCATCGACAAGATCCAGTACGAGGAAGCCGGTGAGTTTCCTGTCGAGCGCGGCTACATCTGGACCAGTTGCTCATCGGTCGAGAACGGCAACCCGCTGTTCTGGGACGACGCCGTTTCAGAAGAGCTGACCGGCGGGGTTGTTGCCCCACCGACGATGCTCTCGGTGTGGTTCCGCCCGCACCACTGGGCACCGGGGCGCACCGAACAGGCACTGCCTCTCCAGGCCCACTTCGATCTGAAAGCCCGCTTCGACCTTCCTGAGGCGGTCATGACGGACAACACGATCATCTTCCACGAGCCTGTCCGCCCGGGCGACCGCCTGCACACACACCAGGTACTACGTTCGGTCAGCCCACCCAAGACCACAAAGCTCGGAACCGGTCGCTTCTGGGTGATCGACGTCGAATACTTCAACCAGAACGACGACCTCGTCGGCGTCGAGAGCTACACGGGCTTCGGTTACCGGAGGGACAACGCATGATCACGCTTGGCGATGTTCACGAAGGCGACAAGCTCCCCGCCCTCGACCACCCGGTAACCGCCACAACAGTCGTGCTCGGTGCGCTTGCAGCCCGGGACTGGCGCCCCATGCACCACGACCACGACTTCGCGGTCAACCGCAACGGCACCCGCGACATCTTCATGAACACGCCCAATCAGGCCGCCTGGTTCGAGCGTTACGTGACCGACTGGACCGGACCGACGGGTCGACTGGGACGGATGAAGTTCCGCATGAAAGGTTCGGTATTCCCCGGCGACGAGATGGCGCTGAACGCTGAGGTCCAGTCGGTAGGCACCGACGAGACCGGTTGCGGATGGGTCGAACTGCTGGTTTCTCTCACCGTCGACGGTGAGCTCAAGACGGATTGCACCGTGCGCGTCGCTGTACCGACCGCCCCGGACGACAACCCCTGGCGCCGCCGTGGCGACCAGTGGAAGCCCTGACAGGAGTCTGTGATGGATCTCGATTTCACCGAAGAACAGGACATGCTGCGCGAAATGGTGCGTGGCCTGTGTGCGGATCTCGCCTCCATCGAGTCCGTGCGCGAACTCGAGGATGATCCGACCGGATATTCCTCGGACTTCTGGGCGCAATTGGCCGAACTCGACCTGATCGGGCTCACCTTGCCCGAGCAGTACGGCGGTTCGGGGATGACGACTCTCGAGGCCGCTGTGGTCTACGAGGAGTTCGGCCGGTCGCTCGCCCCGTCTCCGCATTTCGCCAGTGCGATCCTCTCCGGCGGCGTTCTCGTCACCGCCGGGTCGGACGATCAGAAGAACGAATGGCTCCCCAAGATCGTAAAGGGCGACGCCATCATCGTCCCCGCATGGATCGAGCCTCACAACAGCTTCAAGGCCAAGGGCGTGCAGCTGCGTGCAACCGCCGAAGGCGACGGCTTCGTGTTGAACGGCACGAAGTGGCACGTGCCTTTTGCGGCCGCGGCCAGCCGTCTGATCGTGCTCGCCCGCACCGGCGACGCCGAAGGTGAAATCGACCTCTTCTTGGTTGACCCCAAGGCCGGTGGAGTCAGCCTTGAACAGCAGAAGACCATCGCATCGGACACCCAGTACGCTGTCAACTTCGACAACGTAAAGGTTTCCGCAAACGACCGCATCGGTGCGCCCGGAACCGGATGGGCCACGTGGAGCGACGTGATGGTGGACGGGATGATCCTGTCAGCCGCTCTTGCGGTTGGGGGCGCACAGCAGGCACTCGAGATGACGGTTCAGTATTCGAAGGACCGTGAGCAGTTCAACAAGCCATTGGGCGCATTCCAAGCCTTGGCCCACAACATGGCCGACGCCCGCACAGCCGTCGACGGCGGCACCCTGCTCGTCCACGAGGCCGCCTGGGCACGCTCAGAAGGCAAACCCACCGACCGCTTGGCCCCCATGGCAAAACTCTTCGCGTGCCAGACCTACAGGGACGTGACCGCCATGGCCCAGCAGATCTTCGGCGGTGTGGGCTTCACGCTCGAGTACGACATCCAGCTCTACTTCCGCAGGGCCAAGCAGCTCCAGATCTCCTGGAACGACTCACGCCGTCTGGAAGAACTGATCGCGGCGGCAGTTCTCGACTGAGACACAGTTCGACTGAATCGTCAGGGGCCCACCGGCACTGGAGCGGGTTCCGGCGCTGGTGCAGGTTCCGGCGTGGGCGGAGGTGGCTCAGTGGGCGGAGGTGGCGGCGGTGCAGTTGTCGGCACGGTGGCAGGCACCTCGAGGTTGGGCAGCCCTATCGTCCGGATCATCTCGGCAAGGCGGTCGACGTAGAACCGGGCACCTTCGGGTCGCAGGTGCATGCCATCGTTCCAGAAGATGATCGGTTGATTGGCACTGAGGTTGTACCAGTCCATGAGGTAGGCGTTCGGGTAGCGGGGAACACCCTTTGCGAGCGTCTCGTTGACCGACGCTTCCCAACGCCTCGGCACCCGGACGTTTACGAAGATCACCGCCGGAACTTCGGCCAACGGAACCATCAGCGCATCAAACTGGGCATCGGTGAACGTTCCGTTGTTGCCCAGATGGACAATCACAATGTCGCCCAACTCACCCGTGTCTTTCCTGATCTGGGCCACCTGGGTACCGGCACCGGCCTGCCGACCGACCACAGCATCGACAACGGTCGCCTGAGACAGGCCCACCAGTTGCGAAGCCGCTCCCAGCATCACCGAATCGCCGATGGCGACCACAAACCGGTTCGTAGCTGGAAGAAGCGGGATCGTGGGTGGAGGAGCCTCCGTGACCGGAACTCCCGGCGGAGCAGTGGTGGTGGTCGATGATGTGGATGAGGTCGTCACCACAGGCACCTGAAATGGACGAGACGGATCCATGCCCTCGGTGGTGGTGCCGTCGGCAAATGCCAGGTACCCGGGTGGCGCCGGTGGCACCGCCGTCACAACAGCGATGACCAGAACAACGAGGGCGGCGGTCGACACCAAACCCGCTCCGGACCAGCCGATCCTCGTGCGGGCGGAATCCTTCCACGACGACCGCAGCTTCTTCCACCACCTGCCAAGAGCGCCGTTTCTGACGGGCATCTCGACAAATCTGAATGACAGTTCGGCAACGATCAAAGTCAATCCGAAACGCAGAGCCAGAAGCGGAAAGCCATCCAGATCGATGTCCTGACCCGGTCGGGTCAACTGGAAGATCGGCCAGTGCCACAGATAGATCCCGTACGACCGAAGGCCGATCCACTTCAACGGGGCAATGCCGATCACCCGGCCCAGACGTGCGGCCGGGTGCACCACCACCGCAATGACAACCGCCGTCACCAGCGAGAGTTTGGCGAACCCACCCCTGTACAGGGAATCGGAGAACTCATCGACCGTGTAGAGCATTACGCCCAGCACCACCAGCGCAACCGCCCCGATGATGTCGAGCATTGCTGACCCATACCTGCCTACTTCGGCCTTGAGTCTCCAGGGAGACCAGAGAAAGGCCAGCAGACACCCGATCAGCAGACCTGCCGCACGGGTGTCTGTGCCGTAGTAAATGCGAGATGGGTCCTCACCCGGGACATACAGGACCCACATGAGTGCCGTCGATCCGATTGCGCCAAAGACAATCAGCGCCATAAAGATTCGCCGCCCGAACCAACGCATTCCGCCCGTGAACAACAGCGGCCAGACAAGGTAGAACTGTTCCTCCACGGCAAGTGACCAGAGATGTCGCACGAGTGATGGGCGACCCATGGCTTCGAAATACGACTTGCCGACGATGACGAAGTTCCAGTTCGCCACATAGAGGAACGCGGCCGCAACGTCACCGCGCAAACTCGCAACCTCGTCTGGGACGAAGATGACCGCCACAATCATCGTCACGATGAGGAGCAGGAAGAGCGCTGGCAGGAGGCGCCGGGCACGACGCAGCCAGAAGTTCTTCAGATCGATGCACTGGTCACCACCCCACTCCGCCAACAAGAGTGCGGTAATCAGATACCCGGAAATGACGAAGAAGACCTCGACGCCCAGGAATCCACCGTCGAATCCCGATACCTGTGCGTGATACAGCAACACTGCAGTGACAGCGATGGCGCGCAGGCCATCGAGTCCGGGCATGTAGCCGAGTCGTTCCCGGCCTTGTACTGGAAGAGGTGAGGGCATGGTGAGTCTGAGTGAGGATCCGCCCGGATCGCAACGCTAGCCGCTGGTGACGCTGGTGATGGGATCACCGTTGTGTGCGACCATCAGCCCCCACAACCCACTTCCGAGAGCGGCTGCTGCCCCGAGGGCAATTCCATATCGGGCACCCAGGCGCTCTGACACCCACCCCAGCATTGGCCCACCAATCGGCGTGCTGCCCAGGAACACCATCCCCTGCAATGCCAACACGCGCCCCCGCATGGTGGGCTCGGCGCGCATCTGGACGATCGCCGTGGAGGTGGTGAGAAACGAGATCGAACCCACGCCGACCACAACGCTCACCACCGCAGCAACGCCAACGTTGGGGGCAAACGCCATGAAGCCCATGGCAACACCGAAAGCAATTGCCGACAGCGCCACTACTCGTACCTCCACCTCGTGCCGGCGGGCCGCAGCCAGCGCCCCTATCAGCGACCCGACGCTGATGACAGAGAACAAAAGGGTGAACGTCTGGTCGGTTCCTTCCAGATCCCGAATGGCGAAGAGCGGAAACACCACTTGGAAGTTGAACGACAGGGTGCCCACAACCGCCATCATCACCAGCGGAATCCATAGAGCGGGGACACT
>CAYQFM010000138.1:0-6050 GCA_964416735.1 uncultured Iamiaceae bacterium
GTTCTATTGGTGTTGCTCATCCCCGTGTTGATCTACGCGGGTGCGAAGGTGGTTCTGTCCAGCAACTCGGGCAAGCTGATTGCACACACGTCAGATCCATCAGCTCCCGGTTGGCAGGCGGTGGTCGATCCGACTCCCACCCGCGTGATTGCAATTCTCGATGAGCGGGGAAAGTTGGCTGGCGTGACGTTTTTTGCGCTCACCGGCGATGGCATCTCGGGGATGATCCAGATTCCGACGGCAACGATGGGCGAGTTTGCAAACGGCGCTGACATGACACTGGCGGATGCCTATTCGAAGTCGGGCGTGGACGTGTTGCGTGAGGGGCTCGAAGGCATTCTCGGGGTGGGAGTCGTCGAGGTCGAGTTGGTGGAACCCGGAGAGTGGGCTTCGATGGTTGGCCGCGTCGGCACACTCGACGTTGCGAACCCGGACCCCGTCAGCGAGATGAACGCGGCTGGCGAGGCTGAGATCGTTTTCCCCAAGGGGTCGATCGACCTCGAGCCGGATCAGGTGTGGGACTACCTGTCCATCCGCAATGCCGATGAATCGGAGTTGAACCTGTTGGTCAGAAGGGAAGCCTTCTGGCGTGCCTGGATCGAGGCGTCGGTGCCCCGCGCTGATCGTGAAGTGCCAGAGGAACCTTCCGCAGTCGATGGTGGTCTCGTCTCGTTCGTGGGTGACATGGCCAAGGGTCAGGTCGTTCACGAGACGCTTCCTGTCACGACGGACGAGGACTCCTCCACGGGAACCGATGTCTACGCACCGATCAGCGACGATGTGGACGCTCTGGTGGCGCGGCTCGTTCCGTTTGCCACAGGCCCGGAAGGCAAGCGGTTGCGTATCGAAGTGCTCGATGGAACCGGCAAGCTGGATCATGGAGTTGACATGGCCATCCTGATGGGAGCGGCGGGAGCCCAGATCGACCGCGTTGGCAATGCGTCAAGTTTCGATGTCGCCACCACTAGCTTCGTTTACTTTGACGATGCCAAGCGCGAGCAGGTGGAGAAGCTTCGTGACGCCCTTGGTTTTGGTGAGATCGTCAAGAGTGAGGAACCTACGGTGACCGTCGAGGTAACCGTGATTCTCGGAGCGGATGCATTAGGTGGCTGACGAAACAATGGACGCCGACGAAACAATGGACGGCGATGAAACAACGGACGGCGATGACGTATTCAAATGGGCGAGGGTTGCTGCCGAGGCGGCGGCATCGAAGACCGATGCGGAAACAGTCGTCCTCGACGTGGGCGATGTCTTGTCCATTGCCGGATGGTTCGTCATCACCAACGGGTTCAACGCTCGCCAGGTTCGCGCTATTGCCGAAGAGGTGGAGGACAAGGTCGCTGAAGTCGGAGGACCACGACCAATTCGGATCGAGGGTCTCGACTCTCGACGGTGGGTCCTGATGGACTATGGCGATTTCGTGGTACACGTGTTTCTAGACGAAGTGCGTGAGTTCTACGACCTCGAGCGGTTGTGGTCCGACGTGGAAAGGGTGGACTGGCGTGTCTCCTGACCTGAAGGCGTTTCCGGACGATTTCAACACCGTGTTGGCAATTGTCGCCCATCCTGACGATCTGGAATTCGGCGCGTCGTCGGCAATTGCCAAATGGACGGATGCCGGCAAGAGCGTGGCCTATGTGTTGGTGACATCAGGCGAAGCTGGGATCGACGGCATGACTCCCGAGGAGTGCGGGCCAATTCGTGAAGCAGAGGAGTTGGCGAGCGCGGAGATCGTGGGTGTCACCTCCGTCGAGTTCCTGGGTTACACCGATGGCGTTGTGGAGTACGGCTTGGACCTGCGTCGCGACCTCACTCGGTGCATCAGGGCGCACCGACCGGACCTCGTCATCACGGGAAACCGCCATGCCACATGGCCCGGAGGAGTGGGTTTCAACATGGCGGATCATCGCCATGTTGGCTTGGCGGTTCTCGACGCCGCTCGTGATGCCGGAAACCGTTGGATCTTCCCCGAGTTGATCGAAGAAGGCTTTGAGCCGTGGAACGGCGTCAGACGGGTAGCCCTCGCGGCTTCACCTTTGGCAACGCACGCCGTTGACATCACCGGCTATCTCGATCGTGGAATCGCCTCGCTTGAGGCGCATGCCAAGTACATGAGTGCCCTAGGTCCCGAGTGGCCACCCGCTGACATGTTCCTTACCGGGCGGGCTCTCGAGGCCGGGCCACGTCTGGGTGTGGAGCACGCGGTCATCTTTGAACTAGTGGACATGTGAGCGGACCGCTGCCGGATTTCAACGCGTTCATCAGCCGTCTCGATGTCGATGATGTTGATGTCGATGATGTTGATGTCGATGGAGCAAGTGTCGGCCTGGCGACCGACCTTCGACTGGCCGTCAAGGACTGCATCGATGTGGTGGGGCTGCCCACAACCGTCGGCAGCGAGGTGATTGCCCGAAGAGCACAGCCCGCCGAACGCGACGCCGTGTGCTTGGCGGGAGCCCGGGCGGCCGGTGCGCGGATCGTGGGAAAGACGAACCTCCACGAACTTTGTTTCGGGGCGACGGGAGTGAATCCCCACTACGGAACTCCGGTGAACCCGTTGGACCCCACGCGCATTCCGGGTGGATCGTCGAGTGGTTCGGCGGTTGCCGTTGCCATGGACCTAGCCGATGTGGCGCTGGGTACTGATACCGGTGGTTCGATTCGTAACCCGAGCGCTTTCTGTGGTGTGGTGGGCCTGAAGACCACCTACGGGCGTGTCCCGGTGATCGGGTCGCGGCCGTTGGCGCCATCGCTCGACACGATCGGTCCGATGGCACGAAACGTTGCGGACGTTGTGGTCGGGATGGCTCTTCTCGAACCGGGGTTTGCCGCGACGTCACGGATGAGAGCGCGGGACTTGCGGGTCGGTCGGGTGCGTGGAGTCGATGCCGATCCACGAATCGACGCTGCAATAGATGCGGTGGTTGTCCTACTTGCAAATGCCGGAGCGGCGGTGGTCGACCTGGAGATTCCCGGTTGGGAGTCTGCGGATCTCAATGGCCGTCGCTTGATGTTCGGTGAGGGTTTCGAGGTGAACAGGGAACTGTTCGAGACGGATCTTGGAAGACTGGGTTTGGAGGTCATCGAGCGTCTGGTGGCTGCCTCGGAGGTCACCGCGGCCGAATTGGAAACCGCTCGCCGTGGCCAACCGTTGTGGCGCGGTGAACTCCAGGCTGCATTCGGTGGATTCGATGTGCTGGTGTTGCCTGCAAATCCGCACTTTCCTGCACAGATTGGCTCGCAGGAGCCCACGGTGAATCCGGCTGCCATGGCCATCAGTTACGCCGGTCACCCTGCCCTGACCATGCCTGTTGCCACGTTTGGCGGACCGCTCACGGTTACCGGCGTGAGCTTTCCGGCGGGCCTGCAACTGGTTGGGCCATGGGGTTCAGAGGAGAGGCTCGTCAGCATTGGGTTATTGGTCGAGACTCTGCTAGCTACTAGCGACCATGTCTGACGAAATACCCGACCAGGATCCAGAGACGGTGGAGGAATTGGACCCTTCTACCCATCGTCAGCGTTGGTTGGCGCTTGCGGTGCTGGTGTTCCCGGTGCTCATCATCTCGCTGGACGCCACCATGCTTGGCTTCGCTGTTCCGCACCTGTCGGAATCGTTGGCGCCGACCAGTTCGCAGCTGCTCTGGATCATCGACATCTACTCGTTTGTGCTTGCCGGCCTCTTGGTGACCATGGGGTCGTTGGGTGACCGCATAGGCCGTCGCCGCCTTCTGATGATCGGTGCGGCTGGGTTCTCGGTGGTCTCGATCGCCGCCGCGTTCTCGCCGAACGCCATGGTGCTCATTCTCATGCGGGCCCTGTTGGGTGTTGCGGGGGCGACCTTGATGCCCTCGACGCTTTCGCTGATCCGCAACATCTTTACCGACACCAAAGAACGCCAGATCGCCATCACCGTGTGGTCGATGTCGTTTGCCATCGGTGGCACTGCGGGTCCGATCCTCGGCGGTGTACTCCTCGACCACTTCTGGTGGGGGTCGGTGTTCCTTATCGGCGTACCAGTCACCGTGACGATGCTCATCGTCGCACCGAAGCTACTTCCCGAGTCGCGCGACCCTGCGCCAGGGGCGTTCGACATTGTCAGTTCGGTGCTCTCGATCGTGGCGATGATTCCGCTGGTCTATGCCATCAAGATGTGGGCCGAGGACGGTCTGGGTCTCGATGTCTATATCCCCGCTGTGGTGGGCCTGGGGGCGGGAGTGTTGTTCGTTCGTCGCCAGCGCGGTCTGTCGGACCCGATGATCGACCTTTCGCTGTTCGGTTTCCCGGGGTTCCGTCGGGCGATCGTGGCAAACATGGTTTCCACATTTGGATTCGCCGGAGCGCTTTTCTTCATCACACAGCACTTCCAGTTGGTTCTGGGCATGTCCACGCTGCGTGCCGGAATGCAGTTGCTGCCCTCGGTTGTGTTCACCATTGCGTTCATGGGTGCTTCACCGTGGCTGGTCCGTCGATACGGTCCGTTCCCCGTTGTAACCCTGGGTCTGGTGCTGGGCGCAATCGGCTATGCGCTCTTTGCTCTGGTGGGGTTGGACAGCTCGGTGCTGACGCTCACCGCCATCATCACCCTGTCGTACGCGGGTCTGTCTATGGGCATGACCGTGGCGGTGGACGCCATCATGTCCGACATTCCACCTGAGCGTGCGGGTGCCGGGGCATCGGTTTCGGAGACGGCGAACGAACTGGGCATGGCGTTGGGGACGGCGTTGCTGGGAAGTGTCTGGGCCGCTGTCTACCGACCCCGTATCGACGAGATCACGGGAATACCAAGCGAGGTCCTCGACGTAGCGCATGAGACCCTGGGCGCTGCGGTCGGCGTTGCCCAACAGCTTCCGGAGGCGGATGCCTACCGGCTCATTACCAGCGCCCAGGACGCCTTCGTTGCCGGTGTGCGGGTTGCGTCGCTCGTGGCGACCGGTGCGATTCTCGTTGTGGCGGTGTGGACGGCCACCGCGTCGCGAGCCGTGCGGACACCACACATCACGGTCACCGAACCAGACGACTGAGCATCGGGCCACCGACAAACAGGCCGCCGACAAACAGGCCACTTGTAATTCGGCGAAAGAGCAATCAGGCACCCAAGTCATCAGACGGCTGATTGTTGGCTGCTCTGAAGGTTGGATGCTCAACAGCCACAGGGAATCTGGCCGCACTTGGGGCAGCCCTGTGAATAGCGCTCCAGACATTGGGCAACATCGATATCGAGTTGGTTGGCGAGCGAGAAGACCCAGGCAATCACGTCACCGATCTCGTGTTCCTGGGCGTCCTTGGTGCCTTTGCGAACCGCCTGCGCCAGCTCACCCAACTCTTCGGTGAGCCATGCAACGGTCGACGGGATCCCGCGCTCGCCGTCGCGCTCGCCGTACGTGCGGGCGATGAGGTCTTGGAAACCTGCAACCGCGGCTGTTGTGCTGCTGTCCACCGCGGTGCTGTCAGTTACTGCGGAACCGGCAGCGTCCGTCCCTGTAGCCGCCGTGCCTGTAGCCACCATGTCAGCAACTGTTGTGTCTACCGCCGGTCGTATGTGCGCCTCGGTGTTTGCGGGGGTGCTTTCGGAGGGTTCGGGCATGGCTGAATTGTTCTCGATATCGGGAGAAGGGGTCGTCTGAAACTAATACTTGACTAAGTTGATCGGAATTTATAAGAATTGCCCTACCGACAAACAAGGAAGGAGAGTCCCCGTGGCTCTGGCAGAGGTAATCGGCGGTTTGAAGCAGGCTGTTGGCAATGATCCGACCGCTGCAGGTGTGGTTGCAAAGGCCTCACACGAACTGGTTGGCGTCACCGAGGTTGCGGTGCGGGCTGGCACGCATCAATTCACGGTCGATGAACCGACTGCGCTTGGTGGCGGGGGAACGGCCCCTAATCCGATCGAGTACGCCCTTGCGGCCCTGGGTTCTTGCCAGGCGATCAGCTACCGGTTCTGGGCCGAGCAACTCGGAATCAGTTTCGAGTCCTTGAACGTCGACGTTCAGGGTGATCTTGACGTGCGGGGTTTCCTGGGCGTCGACAGCGAGGTTCGTCCCGGTTTC